>CBDUCU010000141.1:0-8720 GCA_965365725.1 uncultured bacterium
GCAGCGCAGTCTCAGAGCTGCGACCACCCAAACCACTGCCGCGAACAGGACAGGCAAACTCACCGCCTGAGATCAGACACACGCCGCGCCCATTCCCGCCTTCACGTAGATAGAGATCATTTAGTCTTGAGACGAGCGCCGCCGCGCCTTCTGCAACAGGCTGCTCAATTATCTCTTCCGCCTTTTCAACAACGAAGCCTTGCGCGCGCGCCGTCTTGGCGGCAGCATCGAGAGCGTCCGCGTTGTTGAGAAGGACGTAGTGCTTTCGGGGCGCGACTGTTTGTTGCGATGAATTTTCGTCGTGCGAAAAGTTTTTAAGCGCGTCGAGAATTGTTGAAGGAAGGCGTGATTGTAGTTTGTACTTTTCGACGACAATCGCAGGGTTGAACGTTTCCGAAGGCTGTTGGATGGATGGGCCGGAGGCGACGTCAAATTCCCGACCTGTGTTTACGTCAGAGACGATCAACGTCACCTGCGCAGCGCGCGACGCGCGTCGGGCTAACCCTCCGCCTTTGACCGACGACAGAGCGCGACGGATGCTGTTGACCTCGGAGATATCCGCGCCGCACGAGACGAGAACGCGATTGGTCTGGCACAGATCGTCAAGAGTGACGGATAAGTCGCGCGGCCATTCGATCATTGCAGAGCCGCCGCCCGATACGAGAAAGATGATAAGCGCGTCTTCTCGATTAGCTTCGTCGAGAAGCTCAAATGCCCTGCGCGCCGCATTCAAACTCTCTTGATTCGGAAGCGGATGCCCGCCCGTAAAAATTTGCCAACGGCTCGACAAAGGTCTTGCAGTCGTCTCGGCAGGCGCAGAGACAACAGCGCTTATGATTCTCTCGCCGAGAACCTCTTCGAGTGCGTAGGCCATTGCGCGCGCTGCTTTGCCGATGGCGATTGCATAGATATGCGGCGTTGAATGGAGGTCAAACGTAGAGTCGAGAATTTTAAGTCGCGCGTCTTGAAGCTTAACAGAGCGACGAAGTGCGCCGATTGCGTCCACGCTTTCGAGTGCAGACGAGAAGATAGAAAGCGCGGCGCGTCGCAATTCGGAAAGCTCGCTCAATCAAGTCTCCTCATAACTTTCCCATTGCGCCGGACTAATCGGCGCAGATGAGATGGCGCATCTGTCTAAAACGCGATTCACTCATGCCGCGCACAATCAGAAGATGCTCGGCGCGCCGGAAAGACCCGTAAGTTTGTCTGTGCTCGATGATACGAGCCGCGAGCGCGGGGCCAATGCCGGGCAGACGCTCAAGCTCCTGCGGCGAGGCGCGATTGATGTCGATGCGAGTCGCTGCAACCGTCGCACTTTCTGACCCGGATTGTATGACTTTGGAAGATTCAGACGCGCCGTTGCGGGGCAATTTGACGCAAGCAGCGAGTGTTGCGAGTGTTAACAGGCAACAGAACGCGAACGCGCAGGAGACGGCTAATGAGATTCCTCTTCTCAAAGGAAATAAGACGCTGTATGCAAAGGGTTTGCGAAGCAACGTAAGCGCGTGCCGCGTTTGTGTGCAAAATGCTATAAGTCTAAAAATTTCAGAAACTTGTAATCCTAAAACACCAGATATCCACAGGGTTTTCCACAGATTCTGTGGAAAAGTCTTGGTGTTCGCAAATCGTGAGTTGTCAATCGTGAATTTTTAAGAAATGGTCTTCATCTATTCACAATTAACGACTCACGAATAGTCGTCTGCCGAGTTGTTTTGTAGATCATCCCAATGAGAAATGGTCTCGAAGGCACGACCGAGTACGGGGCGCGGTCGCGCGCCGTCGGCCTGGCCGATAAAGCCTTCACGTTCAAACGCGTCGAGGATTGCTGCGGCGCGACCATAACCGATACGAAGTCTGCGTTGAAGAACAGAGGTTGACGCACGCTTCATCTCGACGCAGATTCTAAGAGCTGATTCAAACAACTCGTCGCGCTCGCCGCCCGCGCCGTCAGCGCCGCCCATCTCTTCTTCGGATTGCGTGATGCTCTCGTCATAGACAGGCTCGCTCTGCGCTTTGATGTATGCGACGACGCGCCCGACTTCCTGCTCGTCGAGATACGCGCCGTGAACGCGGACGAGACGCGATGAGCCGGGCGGTAGAAAGAGCATATCGCCGCGCCCCAGGAGCTGCTCCGCGCCGTTGGCATCGATGATTGTGCGCGAGTCAACTTTTGAAGAGACGCGGAAGGCGATCCGCGAAGGGAAGTTTGCCTTGATGATGCCGGTGATAACATCGACTGAAGGACGTTGCGTCGCAAGCACAAGATGGATGCCGACGGCGCGCGCCATCTGTGCGAGACGCGTGATCGATTCTTCAACGTCCGAGCCGCAGGTCATCATCAGATCGGCCAGCTCGTCGATGATGATGACGACGTAAGGCAGAGTCTTCCAGGGTTGCCCCTCGTCGTCGAAATCAAGCACGTTGTTGCGACGTTCGACTTCCGTGTTGAAGCCGTCGATATTGCGCACGCCCCACCGCGCCAAATCCTTATAGCGCTGCTCCATCTGAGAGACGGCCCACTTGAGCGCGTTTGAAGCCTTCTTCGGCTCGGTGATGATCGGCGTAGCGAGATGCGGAATGTCGGCATAAAGACCAAGCTCAAGACGCTTGGGATCGATCATGATGAATTTGACTTCGTCGGGTCGCGCCTTGTAGAGAATCGAGACGACGAGCGAGTTGAGACACACGGATTTACCTGTGCCGGTTGCGCCCGCGATCAAAAGGTGCGGCATCCGGGTGAGGTCTGCGACATAGTTCATGCCGTCGATGGTCTTGCCCAATGCGAGAGTCAGTTTTGATTCCGATTCGCGGAACTGTCGCGATTCGAGAACCTCGCGCAGGAATATCGTCTCACGCTTCGGGTTGGGGACTTCAATTCCGACGTGCGGTTTTCCGGGCAGACGGTCGATGCGGACTGACTCGGCTTCGAGTGCGATGCAGAGGTCATCGACAAGGCCCGTGACGCGCGAATATTTTACGCCGGGGTCGGGTTTGAATTCGTAGGTTGTGACGACGGGGCCGGGGCAGATGTGTTTGATCTGTCCGGTAACGTTAAACTCGCGGCACTTCTCTGCAACGCGCGCGGCAATCTCAAGCAGTTCATCGTCGGCCTGCTCGTGTCGCGGCGGCGCGGCGTTCAAAAATTCGGGTTCGGGAATCTTGTAGTCAAGCGCGGCAAGGCTCTGCTTGACGGGGCTTGGCGCAGCAGTTTCCGCTTCGACCTTACGCCGTTTCGACACAGCGGCGAGCGACATGGCCTCTTCCTCGTCCGCCTCCGTGCGCACAACCTCGGCCTCGCGCATCATCTCTTCCAATTCATCCGGATCGACGACCGGCTTCGGCGCTGTCGGTTGAGCCTTCGCAGATGCAGAACTGCTTCGACGCGCTAAGGGCGCAGATTCGGTAAAGGTTTGTTTCGCGCCCGTTGCGGAAGAAGCATCGATGTGCGGTGCGGGCGAAGAGATTGAGGGCTGCGCGATAATCGAGCGCAAATCGGATTCGGCCTGCGCAAGTTGAGCGCGAATCTCATCTTCGCGCGTGAGCGGCTCGCCCGTTGCCGCGCGCTGAATGGCTTCGACGGCTGAAGGCGATGCGGCGCGTTTTTTTGTACGCGCGAGAGCTGATGAGATGGTCGTTTGCGCGGCGGCATCGGCGGCGGCAGCGTTTGCCTGAGCTTCGATGGCCGCACGCTCGAGCGCCTCACGCTCTCTTTCAGCGCGTGCCGCGTTGCGCAGACGCTTTCGCTCTTCGGCGCGCGCCGCGCGTGCTGCGCGCCATGCGTTGAACTGTTCACGAACCTTATGAATCGAGCCGGAAGGATTATTGACAGTCGCCGAGATGCGTTCGTAAGCGCGCTCGAATGAGAAATTTGTGGCCAGCAGAAGTCCTGTCGCGGCGAGTGCGGCCAAAAGCACGGTTGCCCCGACCGTGTTGAGGATGGCTTGCAGGCCGTCGGCGACAAGCACGCCCACCATGCCGCCCGATTCAAAGCTACCGGCAAATCCTTCGCGCGGTAGATAAATGTCTAAAAGCGCGGCGACGGCGAGAACCATAAAGAGAAGTCCGAGCAGGCGCGTCATGGGCGCATGAATACGTCGCGGGCGAAAGCGTCGAAGCGCGGCGGCAAACATGAGCAGGGGGACGAGCATCGAAGCCAGCCCGAACGTTTGAAAGAGAAACGCCGAGACGTTTGCGCCCACGCGCCCCGCCAGATTGCGCGTCACTTCCTGCCCGCTCGCATTCCATGAAGGATCAAATGGGCTATAGGAAAACAGACACAGAGCCAGCAGCGCGCCTATCGCAATCAGCAGGATTGCTACAATCTCATTGCGGCGCGAGCTGCGCGGCGCAGCTTTTAAAGGTCTCTGCGTCGCAGTCTGTCGGACGCGCACATCAGGTTGTGTTGTCGCCATCTAGATTCTCCAAAGGACAAGACCATCTAGCTGTACAGGACGTGTTTAAAAAATTGTTCTTTTACGGGAGGGAGATTCCCAAAGATAGGCCGTAAGCGAAGCCCTTCTTGTCAATGGCTTCGTTTATAACCTTTAGCTCGCCGCCGTCGAACATAAAATCAATCCTTCCATTATGCCGCCTTACGAGAAAGCAGATACGCTTGAATGAAGTCGTCGATGTCGCCGGCAAGCACCGAATCGACATCGCCGCGTTCGAGCTTGGTGCGCGCGTCCTTAACAAGTCGATACGGCGCGAGCACATAGTTTCTGATCTGCGAGCCGAAGGAGATGTCGGCTTTGTTGGCTTCAAGCTCGGCTGTTTCGGCACGACGTTTCTCAAGCTCGACTTCATAGAGACGCGCGCGCAAAACGTTCATGGCGACGGCGCGGTTCTGATGCTGCGAGCGTTGATTTTGACAGGCGACGACGATGCCCGTCGGCAAGTGTGTGATGCGGACGGCGGAGTCGGTCGTGTTGATGTGCTGTCCGCCCGCGCCGGTCGAGCGGTATGTGTCAACACGCAGGTCTTTGTCGTTGACCTCGACCTCGATGTCTTCGTCAACCTCAGGATAGACAAAGAGCGATGCAAAAGATGTATGACGACGCGCCGCCTGATCGAAAGGCGAGATGCGGACCAGACGATGCACCCCCGCTTCGGCAGCGAGCAGACCATAGGCGTATTCGCCTTCGACTCTGAACGTGACGCTTTTTAGCCCGGCCTCTTCGCCCGGCTGATATTCGATGATCTCCGTGCGAAAGCCTCGTCGTTCGCCCCACTTGAGATACATCTTCAAAAGCATCTCGGCCCAGTCCTGCGATTCCGTCCCGCCCGCGCCCGGATGAATCGCGCAGATGGCGTTGCGCGCATCGGATTCACCCGACAGAAGCATCTCAGTCTCAGCCTCTTTAACTTCTCGCTCAAGTCGTTCGATGAGCGTGCGCAACTCGCCGAGAGAGGCTTCGTCTTCCTCTGAGAATTCAAAGAGCACGGACGCGTCCGCAACTTCGGACTCGAATTTCTCATGCCGCGCGACCGCTTTTTCAAGACGACTTCTTTCAGCCATCAACTTTTGCGCGGCCTCTTGATCCGACCAAAAATCGGGCGCGGTCGCTTTCTGCTCGATTGATTTCAACTGTTCGCGCTTTGCCTCAACATCAAAGAAACCTCCCGAGCTGAGCGACGCGCGTGCGCAAATCTTCGTAGGGCGTTCGTAATTCCTGAATTGATAAAGTCTCCGGCATCCTCAAAATTCCTCTCAATAAAACTTTCCGCCGTCAATCCAACCTCGAAAAATCATGCACGCTTCAAAGGTCGAAAGATACGCGCGACATCGAAGGTCGATGCGAGCGCAAGCGCGGAGATGAATAAACACAGCGCTGCAAATGCATCGCCGAGCCAGGTATAAACGGTCTGACCATCTTCGGCGCGGCTGATTGTCCATGCGCGTGCGGCGTGCTCGAAAGCTCGTGTCGCGTCTTTGACCTCGCCGCGCGGCGAAATCATCGCGCTGATGCCTGTGTTCGTCACTCTTAAAATCGGTCTTCCGCTTTCAACCGCGCGAAAGACGACGTTTGCAAGGTGCTGTTTGATGACGGGCGTGCGGCCTAAATAGCCGTCGTTCGAGATGTTAATCAACACATCCGCGCCGTCTCGCGCAAACCTTCTCGCAAGCGAAGGAAACGCCGACTCGAAACAGATAAAGACTCCTGTGCGCGCATCGCCCAAAGGCATCAACGGATAATCAGCGCCGGGCGTAAAATCGCCGGCAATTCCTTCCAACAACCACGCGGGCGGAAACCAGCGCGGAAGCGGCACATACTCGCCAAACGGCAGCAGGCGAATCTTATCATACTGCGCAATGAGCCGACCCTCTTCATTGATCATCACAGCCGAGTTGTGATAGCCGCCCGCCGCAGCAGGCTCAAGCGCGTTGAAGATGACAGAGGTGCGATGCTCGCGCGCAAACGCCGAGACGAAATCGCGGAACTGCGAGTCGCGCGCATAGCGAAAGTTCATCGGCGATTCGGGCCAGACGACGATGCGCGCCATCTGCCGCCCGTCGTTGCTTGAATCTGTCGGTGGGTTTGCGCTCCTCCAATTTTTCTCCCACGCGTCGAGCGTCTGCGCGCTGAGCGTGACGTGTCGCTTCATCAAAGCTTGCGTCTCCTCAAACGTGCGCTCGACCGCAACGTTGGGCTGCACGCCGACGACGACTGCGCTCGGCTGACTTGAAGACGGTCGGCTTGTGACCGATGCGGCAATGATGACGAGAGCGACCGATGAAACGGAGACGAACGAGATGACGACTGCGCGCGCGTTTCTCTTCAAGATCAAAAACGCAATCGCAGCATTGACCGAGACGATAAGAAAACCGACAAGATAGACCCCGCCCCAACGCGCCGTCTGAATCAGTTCGGGCACATAGGCTTGCGAGTAGCCGACTGCATTCCACAATTGACCCGTCGCGCCGAGCCGCGCCCACTCCAAAGCCGCCCAAAGAAAAGGTGCGAGCGCGAGCGCCAGCGCAGTGTTCCAACGCGCGGAGATTCTCGCCAGCGCGAAAGCCCAGAGACCGGGAAAGATTCCCGTGATAAGAGTCGGAATCGTGAGCGAAAGATAGGCGAGCCAAGCGGGAAGCCCGCCATAGTGAATCATCGCATGCGAGAGCCAATAGCATGTCGCATAAAAAAAGATCGTGCCCGCCGCCCAACCAATGACAAAAGCTTTCGCTCCGCTCAAAGGCGCACGCACGAGCACAAAGATAAGCGGAACAAAACCAATCCACGCAAGCGGCCAAAGATCGAAGTCTGGAAATGAAAGGACGAGAAGTATGACGGAGACGGAAATGAGAAGAGCTTCGGCGCGCGTCGGTGCGAGCGAGCGCGCACGCAAGGCCAGCCGTTGCAGACGAGGCCCGCGCCGGGCCGTCGCATCGAGCGATATTACATCCTGCACGCGTCGGAGTTTAACAGAGCGGGCGATGACTCGTCATCGCTTGGCGAACAATCGCCGAAAAGGGGAGAGTTCCCCACACGATTGCGCGAAAACGTCTAATGCATTCTGACTGAAAGGCTCTCATGCATTCTGACGGAAAAGGTCTAACGCATTGTGTCTGGAGAACGAAAAACGTCACAGACCCGGTGACAAATTTTGTCGGATTCCCGACACCTGACGCGCGCTTTGTCAACGGACGGAGACTACTGGGTCGCCCCTTTGCGACAAGCACGATTGATGGGGAATCTTGGATTTATTGGAAAGAAGCGCCGGACGGCTTGGAAAAGTAGGTTTTGGCCCAAAAGCGGGAGAACCCGGCTGGGCCGGGTTCTTGTCAGAAAGGATGTCTTGATAGGGTCGCTCGGCGGGCGGCTGGCGTAGCGGCAGGCCACGCTCAGAGAAGTGAAGGCGGCGGGGTCACGGTTTAACTTCTTCCGTGCTTGCCAGTGTTTCTGGAAGCACACCGCGTGCCACAAAAGTAGTTTCAGGAAATGGGTAGGAATCAGGTTCAGTGTCGCCGGCAAGCGACACGCGCAGAGCGCGCACAGATGAAGTGGAGTCGAGCACAAGCCGCCGTCGCTAAGAAGGTTTACACGAAAGCATTTCAACTTCGAGCAGATGATCGCGCGCGCCGACAACGCGCACTTCCACTTCGTCGCGCGCGGCGCATGCTCCGTTGCGAAGACATGCGGGCCACAACTCGCCGTCAATCAACACGAATCCTTCGGGCTTCAAATCCTGCTCGATTGAGCCGGTGCGTCCGATCAGTTGATACGCCCTCGGTAATGACTTCTTGCGTCTGGAAAGTAGGATGGCGCGAAAGAGAGTGAGAGGATGAAGGATGAGAGGCGTGCTGTTTGTCCGCCGTCCGTTGTCCGTCGTCAGTTGTTTGCGAGTGATGCTCATAACGCTCTTAACAACTGACGTTGGACAAGGGACAACGGACAACTTTTCATTGCTTCAACGCGAGCCGAGTTCGACCTGTCGTTGGAGCGCGACTGCTTCCTGATTGTTGGGGTCAATCTGAAGCGCGCTGCGCGCGTAGCTGGTCGCCATTGCGCGGTCGCCGCGTTCAAGAAAGATGCGTCCCAGGAGGATGTATGCGTCGATCAGCTTGCGTTCGTTGTCCCAGAAGATAGCCGTCTTGAGCTGGTTGATGGCCGGCTCAAGGTCGCCGCGACGTTGAAAGATGCGTCCCGTTAAAAGGTACGCTTCGGCATTCATCGGCTCGACGATGACGACGCGACGCAGCTCGACTAGCGCTTCGTCGTCGC
>CBDUCU010000142.1:0-8642 GCA_965365725.1 uncultured bacterium
AAAAGGGTCTTGAAAATTTTCAAGCCGCTCGCGCAACTGCATGCGGCAATCGTCGTACAAAAATTTGCGCGTCACGACGATATAACCCGAACGCGCGCGCGGATACCGGTGAACGCCGTCGAGAGCCTCTGCCAGCTCGTCATGCTCGCCTTTTTTTAGCAGCCGGCGGACGGCTTCGACCGAACGCAGGCCCATGCGCGCTGAAGCGCCAGCCGTGAAGATGCAAAAGACCAGCTCCTCCCAGAGACGCGCATCCGTGCCGTCGCGTCGCACGCTTTGAAATTCATCGAGCCGCGCGCGAATCTCGCTCAGGCGCGCAACATGCGCGGCTTTGATTCGCTCGATGGTGACAGGTTGATTGTCGCGCTGCACAAATGGGACAAAGGACAAGAACGAGGACTGTTTGCTTTCCGCGCCGGATTGTAGGTGCGCGTTTGCAACCTTGTCAACGCACTTATCCGAAACGCATTTTCGTTGAATTACTCATCCGACAAACGGTCAGAACTGCGTATGGAATGACGCTTGCTTTCAGCGCTTGCGGTCGTTCGCATCATGCATGCATCCGGTACGATGCCGGAATTCATCTAAGTGTTTACTCTCCCGGTACTCGCTCCCCAAAGATTTTTTCTGACGAACGACGCGGCGGGGATGTGTGCTATTATTGCCCGCCCGTTTGAAGCTAAAGCATTGCTCGCGCACAAAAGGGTGATTAGATAATGCGTCAATCGAAAGTGAAAAGATTTGTTTTCTCTCTGATCTTTGCAGCCGCCTTCGCAGGCGGCGCGACGGGAGTGCAGGGTCAACAATCGCTCACAAACGAGCAGACAAGTCCTGCAAGATTAGACGCGCCCGCTTTGCCTACGCCGACACCGATGCCTTTCGAGGGCGTAACGGCTCGTGCTTCTGCGCGTCAGACGATCTTTAAGCACGGAGTTCTCGTCGAAGACTCGGGCGGCGATTCAGTTATCGAGCAGGGGGCAGACCAGACCTTTAATCCTGCTTCGGCCATCAAGCTGGCAACCGCGCTTCATGCTCTGCGCACGCTCGGCGCAGAGCATCGTTTTCCGACGGCCGTTTGGATTGTCGGCACATTTGATCGTGCGACCGGCACGGTCACGGGCGATCTCGTCATCTCGGGCCGCGATCCATCTTTTCACTATCAACACGGCGTTGCGCTCGCGCGCGAGCTGAACCTGATGGGCGTTCGCACGGTCACGGGTGATCTCGTCGTCGCGCCGAAATTCACGATGAATTTTGGCGGCTCGTCGCTGCGCTCGGGCGAAAGACTTTATGACACGCTTGATGCGACGCGACGACCCGCCGCCGCTACGCGCGCATGGAACGAAGAGAGATTGGCGGTCGGCGATAGGGAGAGCCTTTTAACCACGCCGAGCGTGGCCGTCATGGGCGCAGTCTATGTCGACTCGGTGCCGACGGGCGCACAGCTTTTGCTCACGCACAGATCAAGCCCGCTCGTCGATATTCTCAAGGTTCTGCTCTGCTACTCGAACAATTTTATGGCCGAGCGTTTGGGCGACACGCTGGGCGGGGCCGCAGGTCTTCATAGATTTCTGACGACCGAACTGCAAATCCCTGCCAGCGAAGTGCGTCTCTCATCGACGAGCGGGCTGGGCGTTAATCGTCTCTCGCCGCGCAACATGCTCAAGGTCTATCGCTCGCTGATCGAAGAACTTTCGGAGCACGGGCTGAAAGGCTCAGACATCATGCCCGTCGCGGGGATCGACCCGGGCACGCTTCAGAAGCGTTTTGCGCTTCATCCATCGCGCGGCAGCATCATTGCCAAGACCGGCACGCTGATTCGAACCGACGGCGGCGCGAGCGCGCTTGTCGGGCACCTGCGCACACGCGCCGGTGAAACGCTCTATTTTGTCATCTTCAATCAACGCGGCAGCGTCGCACGCTTCCGTCATCAACAGGATCAACTTCTTTACGAATTGCAGCTTTCGCGCGGCGGCCCTGCCCAGTTCCAATACGTGCCGCAAGCTCTTGCCATGCGCCTCGCCGATACTGAGTATCAGACCGCCAGGGCTAAATCCGACGAGTTTGAGCCTGAAGCAAATTAAAGAGACCTGAAGAATGGAGTTGAGAGAGCTGTGAAGGGTTTGACTCTTTTCACTGCCGCCTCAACTCCATTCTTCTTACGGTTGTTTACTACGTTCGAGTGAAGAGCATGACCGACCCCGAAGCCGACTCTCCAAACAACACAAAGTCAACGGATGTCGGCCCTGCTTCTGAAAGCCTTCGGCGGGAAGAACTCATCGCCGAACAGACGCTTGAAGAGAACGAAACTGCTAAAGAACCGGGTATCGAGGCGGGCGAGGCACAAACGCCGACGCGCACTGGCGCAGAGATCGTCGCGTCTCAAACAGGCATTGACCAAACAGCGCAAGCCACCCACTCATCTTCAACCAAAGACGAAAAATCAGGGGCGATAACTGCTGCCGATGAACGCAGCTCGGTTGCGCGCTCAGCCGGCATCGTCTCGCTGGCCGTCTTCGGCTCGCGGATACTCGGACTTGTACGCGATCAGGTCTTTGCCGCTTATTTTGGCGCGGGCTTTCTCTACGACACTTTCAAAGTCGGCTTTCTGATCCCAAACACCTTGCGCGACCTTTTTGCCGAAGGGGCGCTCTCCGCCGCTTTCGTCAAGACCTTTACAGATTACACGGAGAAGAAGCGCGAGGAAGAGGCCTGGCGGCTGGCAAGCATCGTGATGAACGCGCTGGCCGTCGTCTTAAGCGCCGTCACAATCCTCGGCATTATCTTTTCTCCGCAAATCGTCTCGACCGTGGCGCACGGCTTCCCGCCTGAAAAGGCTGCTCTCGCCGTGACGATGACGCGCGTTATGTTTCCTTTCATCCTCATGGTTGCACTGGCAGCCGTGGCGATGGGCGTGCTCAACACGAAGCGTCATTTCGGGATTCCCGCGTCGGCCTCGACGATGTTCAACGTCGGCTCGATCATCGCCGGAATTGCATTCGCCTACTGGTTGAGCGGCGGTGATTGGACGGCCCCCTCAGACCCGACGGCTGTACCTGAACCAGCCGCACAGTGGGCGCTGATCGGGATGGCGATAGGCACGCTCGTCGGCGGCGGGTTGCAATTCTTGATTCAGGTTCCGTCGCTTCTCAAAGTCGGATTTCGCTTTCGCCCTGTCGTCAGTTTCACCGACCCCGGCGTGCGACAAGTGATGCGTCTGATGGCTCCCGCGATTATCGGGACAGCCGCCACGCAGATCAATGTGCTTATCAACACCTTTTATTCATCGGGAATTCCGGGCGGCCCTTCATGGCTCAACTATTCGTTCCGGTTGATGCAGTTCCCCATCGGACTTTTCGGGGTCGCCATTGGGACGGCGACGCTTCCGACCATTTCGCGTTTTGCCGCGCGCGGCGACATTCCTAATTTCCGCTCGACACTCTCGTCCTCAATCGGTCTTGTCTTTCTGATGACCATCCCTTCGGCGTGTGGATTGATCGTGCTTGGTCGCCCTATCGTCGCGCTGCTTTTCGAGCACGGAGCTTTCGACGCATCGGATACCGAGATGGTCACGATTGCGCTGGCAAGTTACTCGGTCGGCCTCGCCGGTTACGCTGCCATCAAGGTTCTCTCGCCCGCCTTTTATGCGCTCGACGACGCGCGCACGCCGATGATCATCAGCCTCGCGTCGATTGGCGTGAACGCTCTCGCCGGATACTTTTTGCGTGAGTGGTTTTCAGGTTTTGGCATCACCCCTGAAACGCCGAGCGGGTACGGCCACGCCGGTCTCGCGCTCTCAACATCGTGCGTCGCTTTAGTCAACTTTCTCGCTCTCGCGTTCTTTATGCGACGGCGCATCAAGCGGCTCGAAGGGCGAAGAATCTTGTCGTCTCTAATAAGAATTATTATTGCCTCTGCCGCTCTCTCAGCAGCGAGTTATGCCGCCTATGTCTGGCTATTCGGGATTTTTGGCGGGCAGAGCCTTGTGGCCCGACTGATCGAAACCTTTGTTCCAATCGTTGTCGGCGGCGTTGCTTTTGTTTTCGCTGCGAAACTTTTGCGCGTTAAAGAGCTTGAACAAGCGACTCGTGCTGTCGCCGGACGTTTGCTTCGACGCAGGTAACTCAGTCTGGCTCTTTGGCTTGGAAATTTTCTTTCTGTTTAGTTGTCGGATAAATTTGCCGACTTTTTGAATCTATTTTTTTTGGAACTTAGGGCTTTATATTCATTTCTTTCAATTGTCCAAAACTAAACAAAGGTGAGGGATGTTTGAAGATCATGCGCAAATTCTTTTTCTCGGTCGCCGCCTCTTTTGTCCTGTTAGCGCTTAGCTCTGCCGCGCACGCAGACACAGTCAATCTAATCGGCATTAACGGTACTGGTGTCACTGCCACAATCACCAACTACTCGCTGAGCGGCAACCAATTCACTTTCACCATCAACAATACATCTGTCGCGCCCAAGACCACAGGCACGATCACAAACATCGGTTTCGCTTTGCCCGGCAACCGTCCTAACACTTATTCCCTCGTCTCTTCGACCAACTCGAATTATGAGATTAAACACGATCTCAATGCGACGGCCGGGTCACAGAATTTCGTTTCGACCTTCGATCTGGTACTTGTCAACAAGCTGAACGGCAATCCCACCTTCGGCGGTGGAAGCGTCAACAACGGAATCGCGCCCGGCACGAGCACAACCTTTGTCATCTCCGGCGACTTCTCGGGTCTGACCGCTCAACAGATCGCCAATTCCATCTTTGCACGCTTTCAAAATGTCAGCGGTGCACTCAATCGTGGAACCAGCGATGTGGCCTACGGGCCAAACGCGCCCGTCCCCGAGCCGATGACGATGCTGCTCTTGGGCACGGGTTTAGCTGGCGTGGCGGCTAAGGTTCGTCGCCGTCGCAAAGCTGCTATCGAGTAATCAAGTTTCATGTCAGAGTAGTAAAGAGTTTGGCCGGGCTTTGTTTATCAAAGCCCGGCCAAACTCTTTACTACTCTATATCTTTGAGAAGACGGGTGATTCCCGCAAAACACTTTGCTCTACCATTGCTTAGAATAAGCTCAGCGTTTTTCCCTCTAGACACGCGACCTTCATTCGTGTATCAATCCAAGCTAACAACCTCGCGGGCTTGCAACAGCCAGAGCGAGGTTCATTCCTGCTCATATTTTTTGGAGAACAATGAGAATTTTTCTGCAAAAGCGTCCGCTTGTAATGCTTTTTTTCTTCTTCCTGTTTCTTCCCCTTACATCGTGTCGAGAAGCGACCGAACCCGCCGCCAACACAAATGCTGCCAATACGCCCGCGCGCGAAAAGACGACGGGCACGCGCGGCGGTACCGTCTCGTATAGATTGACAACGCCGCCCAAAAGTCTAAATCCCGTGATGGCCTCTGATGAGTCTTCTTTTCTTGTTGCATTCTTTTTGACGGGAGGCCGTCTCATCGAATTCGACCACGACGCGCAGAAGTACGTGGGCGGTCTTGCCCAGAGCTGGAATCTGTCGGAAGACGGACGCACGGTCGAACTCACTTTGCGCGACGGGCTTAAATTCTCTGACGGGCAGCCCATCACTACCGCCGATGTTGAATTCACACTGCGCGCAATCTACGACGAGCGCACCAAATCTTTTTTTCGTGATGCGTTGATGCTCGGCGGAAAGCCCATCGAGGCGAAGGTTGCGGACGCGCGTCGCATGCAGCTCATTTTTCCCGAACAGGTAGCCGCGCCCGAAAGCTTTCTCGTCAACATCGCCGTTCTCCCGCGTCATGCGCTACAAGATGCCTTCAACGGCGGAACGCTTGGTGAATCCTACGGCGTAACGACAGACCCCAAAACAATTGCTACTGCCGGGGCTTTTATGTTCGATCAAATCACGCCCGGCGAGCGCATCACCTTCAAACGCAACCCGAACTACTGGAAAAAAGATTCTGCCGGTACGCAGCTTCCCTATCTCGATTCAATCACCGTCGAGATCGTCGCGGACTCAAACGCAGCGCTCGCACGCTTGCAGGAGGGCGGCCTAGACATTGTTGACCGCGTCCGCCCGGGCGACTATGCGTCTTTGCAGACGCAAGGCGGCACGCGCATCCGCGCCGTCGATCTCGGCCCCGGCCTTACGTCCGATCATCTCTGGTTCAATCTCAACGAAGGCCAAATCGAAGGCCGTCCGAAGGCAAACCCTGTCAAGCAGGCATGGTTCAAAGACGCGCGTTTTCGCCGCGCCGTCTCGCACGCCATCGACCGCGATTCGGTTGCGCGCGGCATTCTTCAGGGTCTCGCTACTCCGCTCTACAGTTTCGTTCCGCCCTCAAATCGCGTGTGGGCGGCTACGGATTTGCCGCGCACCGAATTTGACCGCGAGCGCGCACGCGCGTTGCTGACGGAAGCAGGCTTTCAGACGCGCGGCACGACGGATGCACCCGAGCTGTTTGATGCGCAAGGCAACCGCGTCGAGTTTACATTGATTACTCCGCAGGAGAATGAGCCGCGCAAGAACATGGCCGCAGCCATACAGGAAGACCTTTCAAAAATCGGCATACGCGTGCAGGTTGCACCGATTGAGACAAACGAATTGCGCCGTCGTTACAATCAAACATTTGACTATGACGCAGCGCTGTTTGGCATCACCGTCTCCGATTACGATCCTTCTTCCTACTCGAACATACTTTTGAGCGAGAGCGGCGAACACTACTGGCATCCGAAACAGGCAAAGCCGGCGACCGAATGGGAGGCGCGCATCAACGAGCTTGCTGCTGCTCTTGCACGCGAGCGCGACGAGACGCGCAGGCGTGCGGTCTTCCGCGAGATACAAGCGCTGATGGGCGAGCAACTGCCCATCATTCCACTCTTTGCGCGCCACATCACCTGCGCAGCGAATGAACGCGTCGGCAACTATCGCCCGAGCGTGGTTGTTCCCTTCTCGATGTGGAATGCGGAAGAGCTGTTTGTGAAACGTTAGTGCGCGGAGTTCAATGCGCAAACAAAATGGCGAGGACGAAAATGAAGCGTCCTCGCCATTTTATTATCCAGCGCTTTTGCGCGCCGTAGCACTACTTATTCGGTATGGCGACGTGTGATGACGACCATCGCGGCGGCGAGTTCTGCGCGCGTCAGAGGCTGTTGCGGTTTGAAGTTTATTCCGTTGACGCTGATCAGCCCGTGCTTGACGGCGACCGAAACATAGTTGCGCCATTGCGTCGGGATCAGGCTCGCATCGGCAAACGCCAATAAATCGGTTGTGCCTTTTTCGGCTTCCGACGCAAGTCCGGCGGCGCGGACGAGCGCAACTGCTGCCGTGACGCGGTCGAGTTGATCCCAGGGATTGAATGCGCCTCCGGCGGTAGCGTTTGGAAAGATCGCGCCCGAAGGATTTGATTGCGCGCTCTCGATGTAACTTCTCGTCCAGACATCCGTTACGTCGGTATAGAGCGGTTGCGAGCGAACATACAGAGGAATCCGCGCGCCTTGTACGAGCGCAAATGCAAGCTCTGCGCGCCGCACGGCTGCCTCGGGCCGGAAGCGTTTCCCTTCGGGCAAGATCACGTAAGTCCACAAAGATTGACGAATCGATTCAAGCGCGGTCGTTCCCGTGTAAGCCGTAAGATCGCTCAGGTCGGCGTATTGAACGCGCCCTATTTCGAGCGTGCCTTTGAAGTTCTGCGGCGTGCCCGTCATACCGATTGTATGCTGCACACGTGCGTGCCACTCTCCCGGCTGTGGTCTTGAAACCACCACGCGTTCGCGTCTGCCCGTCAGGCCGGGAAGGTTGAGTGTGTTTGATTCGGCGCGCTTGACGCTCATGGGGTCGTAGAGCGAGAGCCCGAGATCGTTTATGCTTGTGAACGGCCCCCATGCAATTTCGATGGATGCCATCATCGCACCGTCGGGAATCTGCACGCTTGTTTCGCCCAAATGTCCGGGCGCAGCCGTCCCTGCAAATTCGATTGGCTCGCTCTTGATAAAAGAGACCTGCCCGCGTTCAATTCCCGTTCGAAACTCGCTCAAACGTCTTTCAGGAAAAGCGGCTTCGATGACGGCGGCATGAGAATTAAGCATCCCGGCTCCGACTTCATGGCCGAGATAGGGCGGAAGCGGCGTGGCCGTGCGACGAAGAATAGAGCGCACCTGCGCGGGCGTGAGCGCAGGGTTTGCTTCAAGCATGAGCGCGATTGTTCCAGCCACTTGCGGCGCGCTAAAACTAGTGCCCTTTGCGGTCGTGTAGAAAGGCAGTTCACCCGCAGTGAGTGTGACCGAATCAGCGCCGCCAAGTCCCAATACGCCCGTCGCGCTCAGACCCGTGCTTCTTGTACCGACGACGTTTGTACCGTCGGCGACGAGAGTCGGGCGAAAGATCGCGCTTCCGAAATCGCCGCGCGAGGAGAAATCCGCGAGGCGACCTTTCTCGTCGGTCGCCCCGACGCTGACGACCCAGGGCGCGACGGCGTAAGGATTCAAGGTGCCCATTCCCGGCCCCGTGTTGCCTGCCGAGAAGACGACGTTGACTCCAGCGTCCGCGAGAAGTTTTGTTGCGACGTTGACCGGATCGTTGAGGTCAAAGAGAGAGTTGGACGAGAAGCTGCAGTTGACGACGCGAATGTTAAGAGCCGACCTGTTTTGCAGAATGTAATCGAACCCTGC
>CBDUCU010000143.1:0-8551 GCA_965365725.1 uncultured bacterium
CGGTGTCAACGGCGGCTCGCTCGAAAAAGACCTTCTCAAAAAGTACGGCACGGCCACGCCCGAAGCGATGGTTGAATCTGCCGAGCGTCACATACAAATACTCGAAGACCTGGATTTCCGCGACATCATCATCTCGCTCAAAGCATCGGACGTGCATCGAACGGTCGCGGCCTATCGCATGCTCTCGGAAAAAGTTGACTATCCGCTTCACCTCCGCGTGACCGAAGCGGGCACGGCCTTTGGCGGTACGATCAAATCTGCCATTGGTCTCGGCATCCTTCTCCACGAAGGCATCGGCGACACGATCCGCGTCTCACTGGCTGCCGAGCCGCATGAAGAGGTTCGCGTCGCCTGGGAGATTCTCAAATCCCTGGACTTGCGCAAGCGCGGCGTAACGGTAGTCGCCTGCCCGACGTGCGGTCGTCTCGACGTAGCAAATTTCGTCGAAATCGTCACCGAGATCGAAAGACGGCTCGCGCACATCGAAGAGCCTCTGCATCTCTCAATCATGGGCTGCGAAGTAAATGGGCCGGGCGAAGCGCACGACAGCCAGCTCGGCGTGACCTTCGGACGCGGGGTCGGCATGATCTTCAAAGACGGTCGCCCTTTGCGCAAAGTTGCCGGCACGGACATCGTCGAAGCATTCGTCGCAGAAACCGAGAAGCTCGTCGCCGAAGGCGCACAATCAACTGAAACTTCTCACCCTGAGCTTGTTACAATTAGTTAGGGTAAAGATTCACGACTGCCCAACAGGCTTATAATTCAACGGAAATGCAGAAGGATGGAATATATTTCTGTCCTTCTTTTTTTTGGATGGATGATATTGAAATCCTTAGCGGAGGTAGTCTTACTTGTCGGCAGACATGGCGAGAAAGAGCGCGTCGGTCGAGGCGCGCCGGTTGACGTTGACGGCGAGTTGCGTGCGCAACTCCTCGATGCGAGCGAGCCAGCGCGCGGGACGCGTTGGACGAAGATTTGCGCCGAGCTTCAACAAACGTTCGCGCAAGTCTTCGTTGACCAGACGCGCCTGAGAAGATTTTAGAGAAACAATCCAAAGGTCGCGGATGAGCGTTTCGAGCATGTCGAGACGCTGTTCGTATGCGTCTTTTGTCTCTTTGCTCTTGGTGTCGGCGAGAGTTTCAGAGATGCGCAGCAGACGCGAGCGGTCGTTTGTCAGTGCAAGCGCGTCAAGAGCTTCGAAGAGTAGCTCACGATCTTTACGCGCAGCATCAACGTCGAGCGTGAGCGCCGTGCCTAATCGTCCGCGACTGAGGGCAGCCGCAAACCGCGCTTCCTTGCCCGTTCGCTTTCTTTCTTTGACGAGAAAGGCCTCTATCTCTTCTACGCTCAAGGGAGCAAAACGGACGACCTGACAGCGCGAGCGAATGGTCGTCAAAAGACTTGCAGGCCGCGCTGTGATAAGGACGAGATATGAAGTTGTGTGCGGCTCTTCGAGCGTTTTGAGCAGTGCGTTTGAAGCCGATTCGTTGAGCTTGTCGGCATCTTCGATGATAAAGACGCGCGCGGCACCTTCGGCTGGACGAAAGTTTGTCTCGCGTTCAACTTCGCGCACGGCATCGACAAGTATCGAGCGGTTGTAGGGACGAACAAGGCCAACATCAGGATGTTCGCTCCAGATAATCTTTTTGTGCGCGTCGCGGTCGTCCGCCTCTGGCAGCTCAACGCGTCCAATACGCAGGCACGCCGCACACTTTCCGCAGCCTTCAATGCCCACGCGTGCACGACAGTTTAACGCGCGCGCCAGTTCCAAAGCGAAATGTTTTTTGCCGATGCCCTCCTCGCCTGCAAAGAGAAGCGCGCCGGGCACGCGCCCCGCTCGAAGCATTCTTTGCAAAACCTCTTTGGCTCTTTTATTGCCGGCTAGATTATCGAACATGAGGGTTAAAAGTTATGACGAAGATTGAATTTTGCAACGCATGCCTACTGCAAATGAGTTTATAAAATTCTCTCCCTCGCTTCGAGAAACGGCAGCACGATCTCAAGCACGGCATGATGCGTGTCTTCAACCGCGCTGTTGGCATCGACAATGCGGATGCGTTCGGGTTCACGGGCTGCGATTTGCAGGTATGCTTCGCGGACGCGCGAATGAAAGGCAGGGTCTTCCAGATCAAGACGGTCGTGCGGCTCGCCGCGATGCGCGCGTCTCATGGCGCGCCTGCGGCTTTCTTCAACGTGAAGGTCGAAGATCAAGGTCAAGTCGGGTTTGAGTCCGCTCGTTGCCAGCTCTACTACCTCTGCGATCAATTCAGGCTCAAAGCCGCGCCCTGCGCCTTGATAGGCGACCGTCGCATCGGCATAGCGGTCGGAGAGAACAATGTGTCCTGCCTGGAGCGCAGGACGGACAAGCATGCGAACGTGCTGCGCTCGGTCGGCTGCATAAAGCAGAAGCTCTGCGAGCGGGTCAACCTGTTCCTGTGCATCGAGAACTAAATCACGAATGCGCGAGCCGAGAGGAGTGCCGCCCGGCTCGCGCGTCGTCACGACCTCACGACGGCGCAGGCGCAGCTCGCTCGCGAGCATGCGCATCTGAGTCGATTTCCCGCTCCCGTCAATACCCTCGAAAGTGATGAAAGCGGCGCTCAAAAACGGTTATTCTCCGGCTGTATTGAGAAGTTGAAAAAGGCGAGCGTATCAGTCTTCAGATTTAGCGTCAGCCTCTGATCTTGCATCGGAGGAATGTTGATCGGATGCGTGTCCATGAATGCGCGAGTCGCTGCTACTGCTGTAGCGGCGCGAGTGTTGAATGGTCGAGATGGCGTGCTTGAAGATAAGCTGCTCGTGAGAGCCAGATTCGAGAAGGACGGAAAACTTATCAAAGCTCTTGATGCGTCCGGTCAGTTTCGCACCGTTCATCAGGTATATCGTCACAGAATCCTTCTCGCGACGAACTGTGTTGAGAAACGCATCCTGTATGTTCTGGGGAGATTTGGTATCCACTTCAACCACCCTGCCCGCCGCCGGGTTGTAAATTGATTTTCCGTGTGAAGATTACAGTCTCAAACATTAAAGTTCAAGGAAGTTTGGCAAAAGGATTTGTTCAGCGAAAAGAAACTCGGACGACAACAAGTCAGAGCCATCTTCCATTTACTCAACTTTGCAAATTCCGCGTCGAGCCGATTACTTCTTCAAGCCGTGAGACGACCCTGTTTTGCAAAACAGGATCGTCGCCGAACCCGTCGAACCACTCCACATCGGTTTCGCGCCGAAACCATGTCAACTGCCGCTTGGCATAATGGCGCACGTCGAGCTTGGTCTGCTCAAGCGCGCTTTCAAGCGTGCGCTCGCCGCGCAGGTATTCGACGACCCTGCGGTATCCGTGCGAGCCGAGCGCTGTTGAGTCCGGAGAAACGCCGCTTGCCAGAATCTTTTTGACTTCATCGACAAGCCCCGCGTTGAAATGAGCTTCACTGCGTGCATTGATACGACTGTAGAGCTCTGCGCGCTGAGGGCGTAAGGCAAAGATGCGAATGCGCGAAGCAAAATCAGGCGCGTCCGGACGCACAAGACGCTGGCGCGAAAACGCCGTCTTGGTTTGAAAAAGAAATTCAAGAGCACGCTGCACGCGCGACCAATCACGCGGCTGAAGTGTCATGGCCGTCTGCGGGTCGAGCCGCACAAGCATTCGATAAAGGTGCAGGGCCCCGCGCCGCTCGCGAATCCTGACAAATCTCCGGCGTAAATTTTCATCTGTCGCCGGGCTTTGAAAAAAAGGCTCGCGTAGCGCGCGAAGATACAACCCCGTCCCGCCAACAAGCAAAGCCATTCGCCCGCGCGCTTCAATCTCGCTGATAGTTGTGGCAGCCATTCGCGCCCATTCGCCGGCTGTGAAATTTACGCGGGGCGGCACAAAATCGAGTAGATGATGCGCTACTGCGCGTCGCTCCTCGATTGAAGGCTTGGCCGTAGCAATCTCGATTTCACGATAAACCTGGACGGAATCGCAGTTGATGATCTCTCCGCCAAATTGCAGAGCGAGTTTTAATCCAAGCGCGCTTTTGCCCGAAGCAGTCGGGCCGACGACGGCAACGATAGGGTTTTCTTTATCTCTCACGGGCGTGGCAAAAAGAGGCGCAAAGCTATAACGAGCCAGACAAGAAGCAGCAAAAGCAGGGCCGCTAAAAGCTGCGAACGTGAGAAGCGCAGAGCCATCACAAAAACAATCTGTTAATCGAGTAGCAGAAGCTCCAGTTCTTCTTCAGACGGACGAATGAACACGCCCGCATCCGTCTGAAACACAGGCACGTATCGTTGCCTCGTCAGCTTATACATTGCGCGCAAAGCTCCAAAGTCGTTTGCCACGTCGCGCTCGATAAACGAGATGTTGTGCCGCCGAAGCCAGCCGCGCGCGCGCGCGCAAAGCGGGCAATCTGGGACAACGTAGAGCACGACTTTCGACTTGGAAGGTGCGTCGCCTTGTGCCTCTAAAGCATCGACGGCAAGAGTGTGAAATTCTCTGCGGACGGAGTTAATGTTGACGAATGGAAGCGCATCGACGTGCGTTCGATTTGTGAGAAGGATAAAGACGGCTTCGCGTGTGGGATCGATCCAACAACTTGTGCCTGTAAAACCCAGATGACCGAAACTGTTTGACGAAAGGCGTGACCCTGCCGTCGAGCCTTCAGATGCGGCCAACTGCCAGGCAAAAGAGCGCGCCTCATTCAAACCTTCCGTCATGTTCGTAGAAAAAAGTTCACACGTCGAAGGCGTGAGAAGCTGTGTGCTGCCGCTCAAAAACTGCTTTGCAAGCACGAGCGTTTCAGAAGCGTTTGAGAAAAGCCCTGCATGACCCGCGTACCCGCCCAGAAAATGAGCGTTGCCGTCATGCACCTCGCCCCAGATTGCCTGCGCGCGTAAAAGGGAACTGTTTTCTAATCCGAAATCATTGCGACACATCTCGCGCTCGTAAGCATTGCCAGCCGTTTCGCAGGCCGCAATCTCAGTAATCATTGCATGCGCGGGATTGAAAAAAGTGCGTTTGAGATTTAGCAGCTCGATGATTTCTGTGCGCACGAGTTGAGCAAAAGACGCGCCGCCCACTCGCTGCAAGAGCAAACCCAAAGTGATAAAACCTAAATCGCTGTAAAGCACGCGCGCGCCGGGTTGGTATTCGAGCGGCTGCTCAGCGATTGTTTCGAGCACGCGGCTTTGCTCGCGCTGCGTAGTCAGATAAAGAGGACTCCATGCGGGCAGACCCGTCGTGTGCGTCAGCAGTTGCCGAACGGTGATGCGAGACTTATCCGTGTGCGAAAATTCCGCGAGGTAATCAGCGACGGGAGCATCAAGCTCAATTAGTCGGCGCTCAAGCATGATGGCTGAGAGCAGACCCGTTGCCAGAGGCTTGGTCAGCGAAGCGAGATCGTAGATCGTATCGAGCGTCGCGGGATAGAGTGTGGGCTTGCGTACTGCATCGCCAAGCGCGTCGGCAAAGATTGTGCGCCCGTGTTGCGCGACCAGATAGACGGCGGAAGGGAAATCGCCCGCCTCGATGCGGCCCGCAAGCAATGCCGAGATTTTTTCGTTGCGTTTTATCAGCGCGCCGTCTGTCATCAGCAAAGCGTTGTTGCGACGTAAAGAAATGAAGGTTGTTTCCTCAAACGCTTGTCCGTAAGCCTGCCACGACCGGGTGCTCATGTATGCGTTCGAGTATGCGCAGAGCGAGCGCCAGAGCGCGCTTGCCCTCTTCGCCCGTGACGGCTGCGGGGCCGCCTACTTCTGCGGCATCGAGAAATGATTCGATCTCTGCGCGAAGCGGCTCAACGTCGGCCACTTCGAGAAGTCTTGTATCAACGCCGGGCCACACGCCTTTGGTAAGCGGTGCGGCAAGCCCGCTAATCGATGCGTAGCGCGTCGCATAGTCAACGGCAACGTAATCGTGCGGTTGAAAGAAGCGCATCTTGCGAATCTTTTCCATGCCGACGCGTGAGGCCGTGATGTTTGCCACCGCGCCCGAAGCAAACTCGATGCGCGCGTTGGCCGCGTCAACGCGGTTTGTCAAAATCGGGATGCCGACGGCGCGCACCTCGGTCGCTTCCACCGCTTCGCCGACGAGCCACTGAACGATGTCGAGATCGTGAATCATCAAATCGAGTACAACATCGATGTCGAGCGAGCGCGCGGTAAATTGTCCGACGCGATGAATCTCAAAATAGAGCGGGGTGCGAACATGCGGGCGAAGCGCGACAAGCGCCGGGTTGAAGCGTTCAAGATGGCCGACTTGCAGAACAGCCGCGCCGCGCCTTGCCGCTTCGATCATCTGATCGGCCTCTTCGAGCGTGCGCGAGATCGGTTTTTCGACCAGCACGTGGATGCCTGCTTCAAGCAGCGCGCAGGCAATCTCGCTGTGCGCCTCAGTCGGTACGGCGAGGCTGACCGCATCGACGCGCCCGACGAGTTTGCGCCAGTCAGACAAATGTTCGGTTTCACGTTCGACGGCGACGCTTTGCGCCGTCTCGCTGTTGATGTCGCAGACGGCGATAAATTCTGTACGACCCTCAGCCGCCAGCGAAGCGTGTATCCGCGCGTGCTGCCGACCCAGATGTCCGACGCCGATGACGGCGGTGCGTAGCATGTAGATACCTCAGTTTTTAACAGACAGCATTGAGTAAAACTCTGTCAGTTGTTTTTTGTCCGTTCTCGGTTGCCTGGTGATTTAGTGTTGAATCTTTTAGCTTTTATGACTGCAACAAGGCTTTATAAACAGCAACGGACAATAGACTTCTGACAACGGACAAAAAACGGGCAGTCAACAACTGACAACCGTCAAAAGACCGTTTAAGCTGAAGGCTGTTTGCTGAACGCTTTTATCCGGTGAATATACTTGCTACGTTCGATTCTTGCCAAGAGAGCATGGCTTCTGCTCGCTGCTGCAACATTAATTACCTACTTCTATGGTTTGGGAAGCGTTCCGCTGCTCGGTGCGGACGAGCCTCGTTACGCACAGGTGGCGCGCGAGATGTTTGCGCGCGGCGATTTCATCACGCCGACGCTCGCAGGCCTCCACTGGTTTGAGAAGCCGCCGCTTCTCTACTGGATGATGATGGTCTCTTACGCTCTGTTTGGCGTGACAGAGTTTGCGGCGCGTTTCGGGCCTGCCATGTCCGGCTTGTTGACGATCTTCTTTGCGGGTTGGGTTGCATATCAAGTTGAAGAAAAGTCGGACGCAGTTGAAAAGGGTTACGGTCTTATTTCTTCGGCGGTCGTTGCTTCAAGCGGAGGACTGCTTGTCTTTGCTCGCGGCGCAAGTTTTGACATTATCCTGACGGCATCTTTGACAGCTACGCTTTCATGTTTCTTCCTCGCTGAGATTGATGCCAACGCGCGACGACGTAAAACGCTGCTTGCGGGCTTTTACTTTGGGATAGGTTTGTCTCTGCTTGCCAAGGGACTAATCGGGGTTGTTTTCCCGTGTGCAATCATCACGGTTTATTATTTGATAAGAAGAGAGTGGCCGAACATCCTGCGTCTGGGGTTTTGGTGGGGCGTGCCGCTCGCTCTCGCGGTCGCTGCCGTTTGGTATGCGCCGGCCGTTGCGCGGCATGGAAATGAGTTTATCAACGAGTTTATTATTCAACATCACTTTGCTCGTTATTTCTCGAACAAGTACCAACATCCACAACCATTCTATTTCTATCTTCCGATAACGCTGCTGCTGGCGCTGCCCTGGACATTTTTTCTCACAGCGTCGCTGGCTGATTTGAGAAAATCGAGATGGCGCGGAGAGTCAGCAAACGACAAAATGCGCGTTTTCGCGTTCGCTTGGTTGATTGTCATTATAGGTTTTTTCTCGCTTTCAGGATCAAAGCTTCCCGGCTACGTCCTTCCAGCTTTACCCGCCGCTTTGCTGCTCGCTTCGCAACGAATAACACGATACCTGCAAGGCGAAAACGGATTGGGCTTGATGCGTTTGACGGGCGCAGTCGCGTTGATCATCGGAATCGCCGGTTGCGTCTATCTGTTTGTTTCTGATGTGAGTTTGAAATCGAGCGCGGCAGTTGTTCTCTTACCTTCGGTTACGGTGGGAACGATCTGTTTGCTGCAACCCTCGCGGCGAGAGCTTTGCATCACGTCGCTTGTGGCTGGTTCGTTTCTGACCGTGTTTCTCATCGTCGCTTTCGCGCTTGGAGACATTGCGCGGCGCGATTCCTTAAGCGAGCTATTTGCTGCGGCTCACGCGAGAGGTATGGGAGATGTGCCGGTTTTCGAGCTTCACACGATTGAGCGTAGCGCAGAGTTTTATGCGGCCGGGCGACTAGTGTATGCGGAGACGGGACAGCCCCTGAAGCTGGAGGGAGCAAACGAGGTTTTTGATGCCGCGCGAAGCAGAGGCGGGCGCGCTCTTGTCATCGTTCCAAACGAGTATTTTTATCAATTAGAAAATTTTCCGAAGCTACGCGCGCAGCGTGTCGGCGACAACGGCGCTCATGCGCTCGTTTTTGTTGAAGTGATGAATACGGAATGAGCGAGCCGTTTATGTGGCGGGCGCAAGCGTGCGCGTAAAAAAGTCTATGACGAGCCGCGCGTAAGCTTCGCT
>CBDUCU010000144.1:0-8454 GCA_965365725.1 uncultured bacterium
ACATCGTTGTTTTCTGGTATCCGGATGAGCCGACAAAGAGCTATATCAAACGCGTCATCGGCTTGCCGGGTGAGACCGTTCACGTCTGCGACAATCGCGTCATGGTTAATGGGCGCATGGTCGACGAGCCGTACCTTGACCCGCAACGCAACGTCAGTCGTTACAGTTTGAATTTGAACGATCTGCCGCCGCAAGCATGCGACCCGCGCCCCGGTTGTCAGGGCTGCATCAGGGTCAAGCCGTATCACTACTTTGTGATGGGCGACAACCGCGACAACTCAAGCGACTCACGGATGTGGGGGCTCGTCCCGGAAAAATATATCTACGGCAAGGCGCTCCTTCGTTACTGGCCGCTCTCCGAAGCGACCATCATCGAGCATGAGACGGAGGAGTGAGCAATAAGCTTTCAACTGCAAGCAGTTAAAAAACTGTCTTTTACTGCGCAGCGCACACTGTTTACTGCTCACTGTTTACAATGTCCTGGCTAAGCTCACTGCTGAAAATGTTCTACGCGCCGACGCGCGCGATGGCCGAAGTGCGCGACGCTGCGCCTCTGGGGCCTGCGCTTGCCATAGCTTTCGTCGCTCAGTGGCTCTTTTATAGCTATGTGTTGTGGCCGTACATGCTCGCCGGTCGAAGCGCTGCAGCGCTAGGCGCGGCGGGTTTCGCGTCGATAGCGTTTAAGGCCGGCGTGTCGCTGCTCTTTACGCTCATCATCTTTGTTCCCGTAGTGATCTTTGTCGCCAACGTCATGGAGCGGCGCGCAAGCTTTGGGCTGACGTTGCAACAGGAGTACGCGCCCGTTGCTTCGACGCTGCTTTATGCGCGCGTCGTGTCGGTCGTCGCGGCCTTTCCATTGATGGCGCTGTTTAGAGTGACGGGCGGAGAGACGGAGGTCTTCGGTCAATCTCTGCGGATGGCGGAAGAATGGCGGCGGCAGATGCCCGAGATGGAAGCGATCACGCCCGCGCAGCTAGCTGAAAGCTACGCCTTTATGCTGATGCTGCCGGTTTTTACCATCTGGCTTGTCTTCGCCGTACGCGAGCTGTTTCGCTTCTCCTGGCCGCGCACGTTCGTCGCCGTCCTCGCAAGCGCGCTCATCACGCTGCCTTTGATGACTATTCTATGGCCGCTCTTTGAGCGAGTCTTTTCGTCAATCTTTTTTCTACTGCTGCTCTTTTTCCTCATGCGCGGCTACATCGGCGAGGTGATGCGCGGGCAGAGGGCGCGCGCTTCTTTCAAACAGAACCTCGAAGCCGCGACGCTCAATCCGGCAGATGCTTCGGCGCATTACAATCTGGGTCTTTTGCATCTTCAACGGCGCGAGCTTGCAGAGGCGCGCGCTCGCTTTGAGCGTGCCATTGAGATCGACCCCGAAGAGACGGACTCACACTACCAATTGGGACGCATTGCGCGCGCACAGTCGCGCTGGGCCGACGCGATTCAACATTACAGCGAAGCGCTCAGGCGCGATCAGACGCACGCGCAATATGAGGTTTGGCGCGAGGCCGGAGCGACTTACATCTCCGCCGGACAGTACTCCGACGCGCTCGATGCGCTCGAACGATTTCTCGAACACAGGCGCAACGACCCCGAAGGTCTCTATCTGATGGGACGCGCGCACGCAGGCTTGGGGCGCAGACGCGAGGCCGTCGAGTGGCTGCAAGCCTGCATCGAGGCCGTCCGCACCTCGCCCGCCTACAAATACCGCTCAGAGAAACGCTGGGCGAGCGAGGCGCAACAGTTTCTCCGCTCATTGGCGTGATAGATACAAGATGACAGATAGCGAAAAGAAATCGGCCCTGCTCGTGCTCGAAGACGGTCGCGCTTTCAGGGGGCGTGGATGGGGCGCGCGCGGCGAAGCGTGCGGCGAGATGGTCTTTAACACTTCGATGTCTGGCTATCAGGAGGTCTTGACCGACCCATCTTACGCCGGGCAGATCGTCTGCATGACCTATCCGCTCATCGGCAACTACGGCGTGAACGCAGAGGACGCAGAATCGGCGCGCCCCTGGGTTGAAGGCTTCGTCGTGCGCGAGGCGAGCAGGATTGCGTCAAACTGGCGCTCGGAAGAGACGCTCGATGCATATCTCAAACGATGGAACATCCCGGCCATCGACCGCGTTGACACGCGCGCTCTCGTCCGCCATATCAGAGACAAGGGCGCGATGCGTGCCTGCATCTCGTCAATCGATCTTGATGAGCAGAGCTTGCTTGAGAAGGCGCGAGCCTCTGCGCCGATGGAGAACAGGGAACTGGCGAGCGTCGTCACGGCCAAAGAGCGTTATGAAGTCCCAGCTATCGAAGCAGAACGTTTTCACGTCGTCTGTTATGACTTCGGTGTCAAGAGAAATTCTTTGAACGAGCTGGCGCAGTTGGGTTGTCGCGTGTCGGTTGTGCCTTCATCGACTCCGGCAAGCGAGGTGCTTGCAATGCGTCCCGACGGCATTTATCTTTCGAACGGGCCGGGCGACCCGGCATCGATGACATCGGTCGTCGAAGAGATCAGACGCGTCGTTTTAGAGGGCGTGCCGACCTTTGGCATCTGCTTCGGCCATCAACTGCTGGGCCGCGCCTTTGGCGGCACAACCTACAAGTTGCGCTTCGGCCATCGGGGCGGCAACCAGCCCGTCAAGGACTTGCACAACGGTCGAGTTGAAATCACTTCGCACAATCACGGCTTCGCCGTCCGCGCCGAAAGTCTTCCGCCGGAGATCGAAGTCACGCACGTTAATCTCAACGACAATTGCGTCGAAGGCTTGCGGCATCGGAGCTTGCCCGTCATCTCCGTCCAGTATCATCCGGAGGCCGCGCCCGGCCCGCACGACGCAGAGCACCATTTCAAACGCTTTATCAAACTGATGGAGCACACAACAAAACGATGAACACTGCAACGATGAACGATGAATAAAAGATAGCGTGCTTTTTATTCATCGTTGCCGCGTTCGTCGTTTCTTTTGGAGCACAGTATGAACTCTTCCCGCAGGCCGAAGGTGGTCGTCGTGATGCCGGCTTATAACGCCGCCAAGACGCTCAAGATGACTTATATGGAATTGCCGCACGACGTGGTCGATCTCGTCATGGTGGTGGATGACGGCAGTTCTGACGAAACGGTCGAGGTTGCGCGCGAGCTGGGGCTTGAGCTGTTCGTCCATAATCGAAATTATGGTTACGGCGCAAATCAAAAGACCTGCTACATCGAAGCGTTGCGCGCGGGGGCGGACATCGTTGTGATGGTGCACCCCGATTATCAGTATGACCCGACGCTTCTGCCGCGCATCATCGAACCCATCGAGCGGGGCGAGGCCGACGTGGTGTTAGGGTCGCGTCTGATGGGCACGTCGCCCGTGAAGCAGGGAATGCCCTGGTGGAAATTTTTCTCAAACCGCGCGCTGACAAAGATTGAAAACGCCGCTTTTCATCTCGACCTCTCCGAATATCACACGGGCTATCGCGCCTTCAGCCGGCAAGTGCTCGAGACGGTCAACTTTTATAACAACAGCGATGCTTTCATCTTCGATCAGGAGGTGATTGCACAGATCGTCGAAGCAGGCTTTCGCATCGCCGAGCGACCCGTGCCGACGCGCTATTTTCCCGAAGCTTCGTCGGCCAGTTTTATCGACAGCTCGATCTACGGTCTCGGCATTCTGTGGCTCATCTCGCGCTACATGCTTCATCACACGGGGCTTGTACGGCAGAGACAGTTTCAGAGCCTGCGCCGACGTTATACCAAGCTCGAAAGCGCCGCCGGACTACAGAGCGAGGCCGGCGGCGCATAGCGCCACTGGCCGCGAAGTCAATCGCAACAAAACATACTTTTGTCACGTCAATCCCGAAGCCGCTTGAAAGATGCTTACGGCGATGCTTACGGCCAGGCGTGCAGATTGTATGGCGTGATGCGCGCCGGGACTTCGTCAGGCTCGACGAGCCACACGCGCCTGTCCTTAAAATACTCGATCAACTTTTTGTTCTCATCCGCACCCAGCTCTCTCGCCCAGACGATTTTTGCCGCATCGATATCGGCCTCGTTATAAACCCACTCGTCGTGAATATTGTGTTCGGGCTTGTAGCGAACGACAACCAGATGTTTGCCATCTTCACGTTTGAGCGCATCGAGCGTGCGTGCACGATTCATCATCCACTCAGGCTCTGCGCCGCAAACGTTCTGCGGCCACTCGGGCAACGTGCAAAAGGCTGACTGTCGTGCGGCCACGCCTGCGGCAAAGAGGACGAGATAGAGAACCGGGAACAATGTCACAAACCTTCGCCCGATCTGTCGCCCGCGCCAGCGCACGCAGTAGAGATGCCGCATCGACTGCACGACGATTGCAAATAGCGCAGCCGTCAACGGCGCGCCGTAGTGTGCGCTAAACCAGACTTCGATTGAGAGCGCAAGCAGGAGAATAAGGCAGGCTGCAAAGAGAAGACGCGTGCGCCTGTCTCTGACGACGTGCGGCAACATGACGAGCGGCAGCAACAGAAGCGGGCCGAGCAGAAAGGCGCGCAGCACGCTTGCAATGTGCCAGGCCCTTTTTAGAACATAGCGCGCGGGCGAAGCAGTAAAATCTGCGCGAGCCTTTTTGTACGCGTCCAACTCCCAAACCAGATAAAAACTCTGCATCACATCGTTTCGATAGACGGGGGCCGGTCGCATCTCCTGCCAGGGAAAGTGTTTGGCGAGCGCATAGGTCTCGCGGTTGACGTTGTAAGGCATTTGTAATGCATCGCCTGTCGTGCGCCAGAAGTAGAAGCACATCGCGCAGGCAGTCGCCCCGAGAACGAGCGCGAGCGGGGCGACGATGCGCTTGAGCGCAGAGGGAAACGACGGTTTACGTTTGCCGAAAAATATCCACGCGAGAAGCGCAAGCGTCGCGGTCGCGCCGAGTATAAAACCTTCGTAAGGGCGGCTGTTGGCGAGTAGCGCAAGACCTGCGCCAAAGATAAAAGAATCACGCGCGCGTGCGTGCGTGCGAATGCGCGCGAGCGCGCCGAGCGTGAGCGCGCCGCCGATTGCAGCCACCGCGCCGCCCCAATAGCTGTTTACCCAGTAACCGATAACGCCCAGACGCAAGACCACCATCAATCCGCCAAGCAAAGCCCAGCGCGGCGCAAACCAGCCCTGCAACATCCAGCACACGGCGGCGCACATCAAAGCGGCGCTCAAAAGCACGCCGTACCATGCATGCCCAAAGACGACCTGCCCGAACGCGAGAAAAAGTCCCTGCGCAGGCGGATACATCGAGGCATAGGTCGGCTGTTGAATAATGTGAAAGCTCTCAAAGTGTCGCCATGCGGGATGCGTCGAATTCGTCAGACGACCTTGTGCAAAAGTGTCCGCCGCAAGCAGGTAGCTAAATTCGTCGTGGACGTTGGGGACAGGCACGGGGAGAAGATGCAGAAGAGCAAGTCTGACGAGGAAGGCGAGCAGAAAAATAGATGCGACCGCTGCGGCGCGTCTTTTTGCGAAGCGTCCGAAGGCGCGCGTCGAGCGCGCCAAAAAACCGCGCTCGCAGCGCGGCGCGATAATCGCAAAAAGAAGGACGGCGATAAAGGCGACGACGTTGAAGACAGTCAACGCATCGAGGTTGAATCCGGCCATGTGTATTTCAGCAACGATCAGGCATAATGGTGCGGCTTTAACAAAACCGGCCGTGAATTAAGTGTAAACACGCTTCATGTCGTTGACGAAAGAGAGCGCCGCCCACGCGCAGGAGACTAATCCGGCCAAAGCGTTTGCGGCGATGATCGCCATCGCCTTTTTGCTCGTCGGGCTACTGACCATCTTAAATCACGAGATGTGGCGCGACGAGTTGCAGGCATGGCTGATTGCCAAAGAGAGCGGGACGTTTCTCGAACTCTTGCGCAACATGCGCTACGACGGTCACCCGCCGCTCTGGTATCTGTTGCTCTACGCGTTGAGCCGCGCGACGGATAACCCCGCAGCAATGCAGTTGCTGCATCTCTTAATTGCAACGGCTGCCGCTTACGTCTTTGCGCGCTTTGCGCCCTTCACACGTCTTCAGCGCGCGCTCTTTTGCTTCGGCTATTTTCCGCTCTACGAATACGCGGCCATCAGCCGCAACTACGCCGCCGGCGTTCTTCTTCTTTTCTGTTTCTGTGCCGCCTACAACGCCGAGAAAAAGAGCTATCCGCTGCTTGCTCTGCTGCTTGCGCTGCTGGCAAACGCGAGCGCCTATTCGTTTATGATCGCGACGGCGCTTGCGCTGATGCTTTTCTACGACGTGTGGCGCGCATCGGATAGACAGAAGATTCTGCGCGCGCGCTCTTTCAGGCTCGCTTGTCTCATCTATTTTGCGGGCGCAACTCTTTCGGCGCTACAGATGTATCCGCCGGCGGACAGCGGCAACATTCTCGGCTGGTTCTTCAATCTGAGCATCCCCGGCATCACTTTTGTTTTGACGATTGTGTGGCGCGGCTTTATGCCCGTGCCGCAAATCGGTGAGCAGCAATTTTGGAATACAAACATCGTCGTCTCAGAACCGAAGGCCGCGCTGCTTTCGCTTTTGATTCTGATTGTCACATCGCTTGCGCTTGCGCGCCGCCGGAGCGCGCTCGTCGCATATCTTTTGGGCACGGGCGCGATTCTTCTGTTTACGTTTACGAAATTTTACGGAAGCGTCCGCCATCACGGGCACGTCTATCTTCTGTTTGTCGCTTGTCTGTGGCTTGCGGCGCGCATGCCCGAAACGGCCTTCAAGCGCGAATCGTTTGAAAGAGTCTCCACAATTTTCTCAAGGCATTGGAGACATGCTTTGAGCGTCGTCCTCGTCATACACGTCTGTCTCGCCGCACTCTTCTGTTACGCGGACATCAGATATCCATTTTCGCGCAGCCGCGACGTGGCCGACTTTATGCGCGAAGAGGGGGTCGAAGGCGAGCTTGTCATCGGCAGCGAGGACGCGCACGTTTCGCCCGTAACGGCTTACCTCGGGCGAAAGATTTATTACCCGCGCGGCGACCGCGAAGGCACATTTATCGTGTGGGACAAGGTCTGGAGATTCTGGCCCGCGCATGATGTTTTAGCCGCCGCCAAACGCAAGGCCGCCGAACGGCGCGAAGGCGTGCTCCTGATCTCGACATCAAATCTCGAAGGGTCTGGCTCGGCCCGCCGCTTAGCTGAATTTACCGGCAGCATCACGGACGAAAACTATTACCTCTACATCGTCGAGCCGGAAACAGCCGAAGAGGGCGAGACACGGCGCGAGCCTTGAGCGAATATAATTGCCATTTGAAAAACTCGTTTTAGAGTTGGCGTAGAATAAGTGAAGACTATTATCAGCTAGCCGTTGAAAACATTAACGCCTTGAGAGCGAATCCCGTCCAGCGAAAACTTATATGACGCAGTCGCGTTATCAGCAGTATTACGACTATCTCGCCGAACACATCGTCACGCCGTTTTATAACATCAGACTCAACAACTTAAATTCGCTCAAGCTATCAAGCGTTCTCAGGCGCAAGAACCCGTATCTTTTCAAAGCCAAAAACGCGAGAAGAAATCAGGCTACCCCCGGAGAGGATGAAAACATCCAAAAAATAGTGAGATGATTGTGCGTCGCCAAACAAATCTTTCAAGCCGACCATTCTATCGGCAGGCAAGCTTGTGCAGACAAAGGTGAAAAAGATGAAACAGAGATCAATTGCTTCTTTGTCGATTTGCGCCGTCATGCTGTTGGCGGTTGCGCCGTCGAAAGCCTTCGCTCAAACTTTGAGCCAAACGGTTGTTGCGCAGAGCGAGCAAAACATCAGCCGCCTGGAGATAAAATCGAAGCCTAATCTGAAAACCCTTTTCGCCGAAGAGACAGCGAAAAATAAGAGCAGAGCTACGCTGTCGGCGGCTGACATCAAGCGGCTTGAGAAAGAAAATTTGAATCCGCAAACAACCACGAGATCAGGCTCTGGATTTTCAAAGCGCGACGCGATTCTGGCGGTTGTTATTGTGGTGGCGATCACGGCGCTAGCTATAGTTTTGGCTCACAATGGAGTCGATCCGAAGCCGCGTTGCGAGGATGAGCCGGGCACGCCCGATTGTATTCAGTAATCTAGGCGTGCGTGCCATCTGAGCAGCAAGCGAAAAAGGAGAGAACAGTGCAAGAACTGTTTGCGCATCTCGTCGGCAAAGACGTAGGTGGAGAAACGATCTGACGACATGACGCTGCTCAACATCGCGCTCTTACAGATGGAGGGTTGCGGCGGCGACCTTCGAGCGAGCCTCGCAAAGGGCGAGCGTTTCTGCCGTCGCGCGCGTGCGGCGGGTGCTGATGTGGCGCTCTTTCCAGAGATGTGGAGCGTCGGCATGACCTTCTTCGACCCGACGCATGACGGTGATCGAGCGCGTTGGGCATCGCTCGCCATTGATGTCAATAGTGATTACGTCAAGCACTTTCGCCGTCTTGCCGAAGAGTTGCAGATGGCAATTGCCATCACCTATCTCGA
>CBDUCU010000145.1:0-8384 GCA_965365725.1 uncultured bacterium
GGTCTTCAACTCTTTCCGCCGTTACGCCGACCAACGCCTCGTCAACCAGTCGCATCGCCACGCCGAGCACGCGCATGCCGTCGCCGGCAAGCTCCGTGTTCGCCGATTCAATCCGCGCACGCCATTCGTCATCGAGCGGTCGCAGTTGATTATTGACAAGCACGTAAGGCGAGAGTCCCAACAATCCGTCAACCGCGCCTTTGACAAATGCGACGTGCGTCGCCCCGTCAATCGAGAGCATGCTGTTCCAGACCGCGCGCATGTTCTCGGGCATCTGGCCGACCTCGGCGGGCAGCTTATGAATGGTCGTCATGCGCTTGCGCACGGAATCGAAGGGAAGCTCGGCAGCGCGCGGTAAAGATGCTTCAAGCTCCGCTTTGTTGAGACCGAGACGAGCAGCCGCGACTACGAGCGCGCCTTCGGTCGGGTCGCCGATAATCTCAAAGCTGCCCGGATGCCCGTTCTGTTTTGCCAACGCGTCGTTGCAGAGCGCGCCGCCTGTAAGCAAAAGCGTCAGACCATCGAGCGTCCTGACGGGCGCGTTCTCGCGCGCGTCGCCTTTATCATTTGTCAACAGAGTTTCCATCTCATGTTGCGCTTCTCGGCCCGTCAATTCGACGCGGCGACCGGCCACATCGAGGACGGTGACGGTCATGCGGTTTTGCGTCAGCGTCCCCGTCTTGTCCGAGCAGATGACCGTTACCGAACCTAAAGTTTCGACCGCCGGAAGTTTTCTAATCAGCGCGCGGCGGCTGAGCATCCTCTGCGCGCCGAGCGCGAGCGTAATCGTCACCACCGCCGGGAGACCTTCGGGGACGGCGGCGACCGCAACGCTCACGGCGGTCATCAACATCAAGCTCAAATCTTCACCGCGCAAAAGGCCGAGACCAAAGATGAGCGCGGCGACAACGAGCGCAATCACGCCCAAAGCTTTACCCAACTGATCGAGCCGACGTTGAAGCGGCGTGTATTCGCGGCTCACGTTCTGAATCATCGAAGCGATGCGGCCCAATTCGGTTCGCATACCCGTCTCGACAACCGCGCCTGCGCCGCGTCCGTAAGAGACGACCGTTCCCATGTAGGCCATGTTGCGCCTATCGCCGAGCGGCAAGTTTTCGCCCGCCAGCGCGCCCAGTTCTTTCTCGACAGGCTCGGATTCACCCGTCAGCGCGGCCTCTTCAATTCTCAGGTTGACGCTTTCAACGAGTCGCAAATCGGCGGGGACTTTGTTGCCAGCTTCGAGCAGCACGAGGTCGCCCCGCACAAGTTCGCGCGCCGAGACTTCGCGCACCTCGCCGCCGCGCCGGACGCGCACAAAAGGCACGGCCAATTTTTTCAAGGCCGCCATCGCGCGCTCAGCTCTGTATTCCTGAATAAAACCGAGCACGGCGAAGAGCACGACGATGGCGAGAATTACTGCCGCATCCTTAAAATCTGCGACCGCCGCCGACACCACGGCCGCCGCAATCAGGATGAGCACCATCACCGATGTCAACTGCTCCCACAAAATCCGCCAGGGGCTTTTCGTACCCGCTTCAATCAATTCATTCGGGCCGTATTGATTGAGACGACGCGCTGCTTCTGCCTCGTCAAGCCCACTCTCGGCTCGCACATCCAACCTTTCAAACGCCGTCTCGAGCTCAAGTCGATGCCATGCTTTCTCGGCATCAAACTTTGCGCCGTCTTCCTGCTTGAGTTCGCTTCTGCTTTCCATCTCGATTTGCTCCTTGACCTTCACCGCTCTAAAGAAAAAGACCTCTTGCACGCGAGTTGAAAACTTCTCGCGTCCGCAAAAGGTCTTGATCCTTTCGCCGGTGAGCCGGGGCGCTTGAGGCCAATCGAAGCGACCGTATTGACGACTACGCCGATCCCTTAAATCGGGCGATCTACTCCCCTTCGTTCGTCACACTTCGGAAGCGGTCTTCCGCCTTCAGCCGAGTAGCACGACGGTCATCCAAGATGGCAACCTCTGTGCCGGTCTGTTTGCGTCATAGACAGAAGGCCTTGCCAGCGATTTTTCAGCGTTTCCAACAAACGCGGGCGTGGCATTTTGGGACAACGTTGTGGCACGCGGAAACAGAGGGCGAAGACGGATTTTTTTGTCTGCGGAGAATTCTGTAGATGTGCGCGTTGCAAGCAAGCGCGTCCGGGGCGCGAATGAATGTTTCATCTTTGCGCCCCGACACGTTTCAATCTGTGCCTTCAAGATGAGGCTTGACGGCGAAAACCTTCTCGCGGCTAAAAGAATTTATGGCCTACTGCAGGAAAGGCGGTTTCTATCGGGTTGCTGCTTTTTCCTGTCCCTTGCCCGCCGATCCAAACCGTGTAGACACTCCTTTTTATCGTAAGCTGGACTGATCCCGCCCACGCTACTTTCTCGCTGCCCGCAGGCATCGACAGTTGAAACGAAGTGATCGCCCCGCTTTTCTCAGTGGGGAGAGCGCCCGTCCCTTCGAGTCCGGCCTTGCCGTTTTTCCATGCAAGCGTAACGGCCTCCTTGATGTGCGCAAAACACATCTCGTCGGGAAAGAAAGCGCTCAGTTTCTCCTCGCCGTAAATATTTACTTTGGCTGCGTAGATGGCCGAGCACGTCGCGTCGCGGACGGGTTCGGTTTTCTTGTACGTCTTCTTATCTCCAAGCAGACGATTGAGTGAATGCAGACCGACATGGCTTTTGCCGCTTTTAGCCCCGTCCATGATGTGCGTCTCGAAGGTCTTGGCGAAGGCGGGTTCCTGCGTCGAAACTGCGCCGGCGGCGGCGACACTGATGCTGCACATAGCAAATCCTCCTTGTGACGGAAAGCGAGGATGTGTCACTGGCAAAATAGGGTTGTGAGAACTTAGACGTTTCGCGTCAGCAATGCTGAAACGCTTCCAGCGCGGGACGTGAACGCCCGTAAATTAGCGCGCACTATAGCATCGTTGACGCAGGCGATAAAAGCGCAGATATAAAGATCACTATGAGAACGCGCGCCGCCTTATCCAACGACGAACGAGGCCAACAGCGAGAACAGAACGAGACCCGTCAACAACAGTTTGACTGCCGACTCTCTCATACTTTTCTCTCCTCTCAACGTGTAATCTAAATGGCATTAACGCGTCGCGCTCATATCCGCTTCCGTAACGTCTGCATCCTCTTTGCCGCGTCGCAAATTGCTCACGTAGAACGATGCAGCAATCAGCAACACGCTGAGCGCGAGCATAAGCAGGTCGAGCGGCGTTTCATAATTCAAGCGTAGCGCGCGCTGAAAAAACTCGATCACGAGGACGAGCAGCAGAAGCCCTGCAATCCTGTGTTTGAGGTCGTCAAGCGAGCGCACCTGCAAAAGCTTCGGCGCGACTTCGGAGTTTCTCGCCGCGTCCAGGCGATTGATAAACAGCTCATATAATCCGAGTGCGAAGATAAGCAGGATCGCAGCAATCAAATAGCCGTCAACCGACTTTACAATCAACGTCACGGTCTGCGCGCGCACGTCCGCACGCGCCTCTGTGCCGAGCGACGCATCGCCGTAAGCCGCAAGGTATTTGAGCAAGCCGAGCGCGTCCACCGTCGCCATGTAAAACGCGCCGAGCGACATCAACGCGCTCATGACCACGCCGACGATCATCAGCAGACGGCTGCTCCAAAGAGTCTTTTCAAAAATCGTCTCGGCAATCTTAGCGATACGTTTTTCTCCCATCGCTCTCGCGCCCTCAATCACCTCATTTGCCTTTCACACACCTTCACAATCACCAACCGCTTCAAAGAAAGAAGGCATCTATTGCTTAAACACGCTCCCTTCGCACCGGCCGCGCCGCTTCTTCAATCATCTCGTCTGGCCCAACCGTGATCACGTCTTTTGTCATCACCTGTCGAACTCTCATTTCGACGAATCTACTTCCCTCTTGAAGCGTCCGAGGCGAGCAAATTTCGCTGCATATAAAAAGACCTTTCGCTGCGCTCCGCCTTGCGCTCGCAAAAGGTCTTGGCCTGCGTCGTCGTCTCCATAAAGAGGCACGGAGCTGAATCGGCATATCTGACGGCGCGCGAAACTTACGCGCTCTCAGCTCCGTGCCTCTCGCATGGCGACTTAGGATGCGGTCGCCCACCACCAGAAGACGTAACTGCACACTCCTGCCGAAGCCAGCCACATCAAACCATAAACGACGCGCTTGGTCTTTTTGTCCTCGAATGTGTTGTCGTAGTTGCTCATCATAATGTGCGCGCTCCTTTCAATCTTTAAGAGTTTGTTTTACTTGTCCTGCCGCCGGGCCGGTCGCCCAAGGTCATTTGTTTGACGCTTCATGGCAATGCTTGTGCCGCATTCAACTTACGCAAAAACCTTCGATAAACACTAGCTTCGATCTCATCTTCGCGCCGTGAGCGAGAACCGCACGCGTGGCAAATTTGGACAACGGCGTGGCGCGTTGAAACGCTTCGTCGCGCGCCGTTACAAAAAATCATTTCGCGCCGTCGAGATCGCGCACGATCTCGACCGTGCAGCGCGCGCCGGAGACTACGCCTGCTGAGACGCTGCCCAAAAACAGACGCTCAAGCGTGATCAACCCGCGCGCACCGACGTTGATTGTCAACCGGCGTGCCGGAAGCATCAGGCGGCGCGAGTGTGGCGGCGGCTGAAGGCTGCGCGTTTGTTTCTGTCTGTGCTGCGTTGCGCGCCCCTTTAGCTTGCGTCGTCGCCTCTTCGCCAAAGATGCGCGAGCAATCCCTCGGGCATCTCGGAGAGCGGGCGCAAGCTCGCCGGATAGATGCGCGCATAAGTTCTAATGATTACGTGAGTACGGGATAAGAATATGAAGAGAGAGCCGAATTTCGTAAGATGGAGTTCACCAAAACCACCATCCTTGCGAAAGAGAGGCTCTCTCGATCGATATTTTACCCGTTTTCTGTGACATAAGACGATTTCTGCCAGTTTTTTGAACCACTCTGGAAACGACGATTGCTCTCATCGGGCGCTCGCCGGCGCGACCGCGCGCCGCGCCTGTGCCTGTCGGAAGTGATGACGATCATCGTCATGTTCCACTCGTCGAGCTATCGCAACTTCGAGGCTTACTACACTGAGCAGGTGATGAAGAACTATCGATGGGCGTTTCCACGGCTCATCAGTTATCAACGCTTCGTCGAGTTGATGCCTCAGGCTTTACGATGAGGGAGTCCAACTCGTGACTCGAGAGAAGAAACCGTCATTGAACATTCGTGTCAAAGAGCAGTTACAACTTCCAGCACTGGCTTTCTGAGTTCGCTTATCCCGAACTCACGTTAAGAAAGCTACTGTTTTTCTCTTTTCCCTCGCATTAGGCTTCTCTTGTCAGTGACTTGTGTATCCCTGCCGAGGTCGCTGAAGGATGCCGACTCAACTCGCCCTGCGCTTGTCAAAACACTTGGACATGAGCTAAAGCATCTCTAACGATGTGTAATCAAAAAGCTTCAATCCTGAGCTCCGGTTACCGGAAGCGACGGTTCGCGCGCCGCGCCATTGCCTGCTTTTTATGCCTCCTGTTTTCGGTTGGGCCACTACCAGGGGCGAATACCTGTGCCCTCTCACAGCCGGTTCAAACAAGTATGGTCTTAGTTGCCCCGCAACAGGAAGGCAGCGACGTACCGTGGCTCGAAGTGGGCAAACAAATTGAGCGAGAGATGACTGGCGGCCAGAAGCATTCCTACCAGCTCACCGTTACCGCCGGGCAATATGCTCATGTGATCGTAGAGCAAAAAGGGATTGATGTGGTGGTGAAGCTCTTCGCGCCGGATGGAAAATTGATTGTCGAAGTCGACAGCCCTAATGGAACACAAGGTCCAGAACCTTTTAGCTTGATAGGGGAAGCGACGGGCATCTATCGCCTTGAAGTGAGTTCACTGGAGAAAGAAGCCAAGCCGGGACGCTACGCAGCCAAACTCCTCGAACTTCGCCCTGCGACACGAATAGACCAGGATCGTCTCGCCGCGCGTCGAGCATTTGATGAAGCAGTAAAATTGCATAATCAGGCCACACGCGATTCTTTGACAGCCGCCTTAAAAAAATATGAAGAAGCTCTGTCGCTCTACCGCGCGACAGGAGATCGAAGCGAGCAGCTTGATATCCTTAGTAATATGGCTGCCGCATACAGATTTATGTCCGTGCCTGAGAAATCCCTCGAATATTCCAATCAGGCATTGCAGATGGCGCAGACTTTAGGAGACAAAGCCAGACAGGCAGCATCGCTTAAACTCAGCACTCTCGTATATAGAGACTCAGGCAAGTTAGAGAAAGCACTAGAACTGAGCCACGAGGCTTTACGAATCTATCGGGAGACAGGTGATAAGAGCAATGAAGCCTCTATGCTTTATGTAATCGGCGGGTTATGCCGAAGCTCGGGAGAGCTAGAGCAAGCACTACATTTTATTAACGAGGCTTTACATCTCTATCGGGCGGCGGGTGCCCGGAGCGACGAAGCAGCGCTGCTCGTCATCATTGGCGCAATATATAGTTATTTGGGCGAGCAGGAGAAAGCAAGAGAGCACTATGATCAGGCCGCGCGACTGTATCAAGCTTTGGGAGACAAAGAAGGAGAAGCGGACACACTCTATACTCTAGGCTATTCATACGTTATGGAGTATGAATACCAAAAAGCGCTCGGCTATCTCCTCAAGGCTTTAGCGATTTGGCAGCAGACGGAAAACAAGTCTGCGGAAGCGATTTTGCATTCGGCCGTGAGCAACGAATACGCCCGCGCAGGCGAACGGCAAAAGGCGATCTTTCATGCCGAGCAAGCCTTGCGGTCACACCAATCTTTCGGAGACTTCGCTAAAGCCACATTGCTGACCAATGTCGGCCATACGTATAACAAGTTGGGCGAGTTTGAGAAGGCGCTCGCTCACTACGACCATGCTTTACGCATCTGGCAGACTATAGGCGATAAATGGGGCGAAGCCCTGACGCTCAAGAACCTCTCCGCAGCTCAGCGCGATCAGGGCCGGCTCGCAGAAGCACAGGCCAGTATTGAAAAGTCCATCGCTCTGTTGGAGTACATGCGCGACCACGCCGGAAGCCCTGAATCGCAGTCCTCTTTCGTCGCAGGTTTATTCGATTTTTATGAGCTTTATATTGATCTGATGATGCGCATGCACACGGCCAGTCCGAAGGCGGGGGATGATCTGGCGGCGCTGGCCTTCACCGAAAAAGTCAAAGCCCGAAGCCTCTTAGAGCTTCTCAAAAAAGCCCGCGTTGACTTGCGGCCGGGAGTTGCGAGCCCGCGCCTTGCGGCTCTCACAGAGCCTCAGCCACTAGTCGTCAAAGATATCCAACAGCAATTGGACGGCAATACCATCTTGTTGGAATATGAGCTGGGTGATGAGCGCAGTTATCTTTGGGCAGTGACAGTTGACGGTGTGCTCAGTTATCAATTGCCGGCACGAGCAGAAATTGAAGCGCAGGCGCGGCGCGTTTACGAACTTCTCATTGCGAGGCAACCCGCGCGCGGCTTAACAGATGCTCAGCAACGCGCCCGCGAAGTCACAGCAGACGCGCAATACCAAACGCAGGCGACCATTTTGAGCAACATGCTGCTCGCACCTGTGGCGCCGCAGTTGGGCACGAAGCGTTTACTAATTGTCGCTGATGGCGCTCTCCAGTATCTGCCTTTCGCAGCCTTGCCCGTGCCCGCGGCGCAGGGAACAGAGACGAAAACCGGCCTCAGACCCCTGATACTCGATCATGAGATCGTGAGTTTGCCTTCGGCCTCCGTCCTCGCCGTGCTGCGGCGTGACATGGTTAATCGCCAGCCCGCCACGAAGATGGTCGCCGTACTGGCTGATCCCGTCTTCTCGCCCGATGATGCGCGCGTCAAAGCGAACCTTAGCTCAACGCGAAGTCGGGGCAGCATACAGAAGCAGCAGGCGCGAACCGCCGCATCATCCGATCAGACCTCAACGCTTAACCGTGCGCTCAGGAGCGTGAGAGGCGGAGTTGAACCCGCCGGTCTGAGACGGTTACTCTTCAGCCGCGACGAGGCGGAAGCGATTCTCTCTGCGGTGAGGCCGCGGCAAGCGGGTTTGGAGGCGTTGGATTTCCGCGCCAGTCGCAAACTGGCGATGAGCGATGAGTTGAGCCAATATCGCATCGTTCATTTCAGCACACATGGTCTGCTTGACAGCCGCCACCCGGAATTATCTGGACTGGTGCTCTCGTTGGTCGATGAGGCGGGACAGCCGCAAGAAGGATTCCTCCGGCTGCATGAGATTTATGGTTTGCGGCTCAATGCTGACTTGGTTGTCCTAAGCGCCTGTCAGACCGGACTCGGAAAAGAGGTCAGAGGCGAAGGGCTGCTCGGCCTGACGCGCGGCTTTATGTACGCGGGTGCTCCCCGCGTGATGGCCAGCCTGTGGCAGGTTGATGACGCGGCGACCG
>CBDUCU010000146.1:0-8376 GCA_965365725.1 uncultured bacterium
TGCGTCTATGCTCAGTTAAAACGTTCCAACGAAATTTAATTGCGGGAGAAGGTCTATGCCTAATGGGAAGCATAACATTCTGGCGGTGATTCTTGGCGGCGGCGCGGGCACGCGACTGTTTCCTTTGACGAAGATGCGCTCGAAGCCCGCCGTGCCGCTCGGCGGCAAGTATCGTCTCGTTGACATCCCAATCTCGAATTGCATCAACTCTGACATACTCAAAATTTTTGTTTTGACGCAGTACAATTCCGCTTCGCTTAATCGTCATATCGCACAGACCTATCGCTTCTCTCATTTCTCAAGCGGTTTTGTCGACATCCTCGCCGCCGAGCAAACTCCTGAAAGCCCGCAATGGTTTCAGGGCACGGCTGATGCCGTCCGCCAGGTGCTGCCGCACATCAGGGATTGGGGCATCGACACGCTTCTGATTCTCTCTGGCGATCACCTCTACCGGATGGACTATCGAGAATTTCTCGCGCGCCACTTCGAGACCGGAGCCGACCTGACCGTCTCGGTCATTCCTTTTGTCCGCGAGCAGGCGGAGGATTTCGGGTTGCTCAAGGCCGACTCCGAAGGACGCATCGTCGAGTTTCGTGAAAAGCCAAAGGGCGAGGCTCTGGAAGAGATGCGCGTCGATACCTCGGCGTTCGGATTGAGCGCGGAAGAGGCTGCGCGAAGGCCTTTCCTTGCATCGATGGGCATCTACGTCTTCAACTTCAAGATGATGGAAGACATTCTGGCGAGCAATCCCAAGTGGGTTGACTTCGGACGCGAAGTGATTCCGGCGGCCATCGAATGCTGCAACGTGCAGGCCTATGTCTTTGACGGCTACTGGGAAGACATCGGAACGATCTCGGCGTTTCATCAGGCGAACCTCGCCATGACGGCGACCTTGCCGCCCTTTAACTTCTTCAACGCCGATGCGCCGATCTACACGCGCGCGCGCTACCTTCCGCCGTCGAAGATCAACAACAGCGAGATACATCAATCAATCGTCAGTGAAGGCTCGATCATCAACCGCGCGCGCATCGTGCGCTCGGTCGTCGGTCTGAGGACGCGCATCGACAGCGGCGCGTATATCGAAGACTCGAACGTGATGGGCGCGGAATACTATCAGTCGATTGAAGAGATGAGGGAAGATGTTGCGGCGGGCGTGCCGCGCATCGGCATCGGCGAAGGCTCAATCATACGTAACGCCATTATCGACAAGGATGCGCGCATCGGCGCGGGCGTGCGTCTGGTCAATGAAGCGAAGGTGCAGGAATATGATGCGCCCGACGGAAGCGTCTATATCCGCGACGGAATAATCATCGTGCCCAAGGGCGCGACCATCCCGGATGGGACAGTGATCTAAAACTGCGTGAATAAAAAAAGATGAAGGCCGCGCTGAAGGACAGTCAGCGCGGCCTTCATCTTTTATGCGAAGGGTTAATTCGTCAGGTTGCGTTTAGCCTCGTCGGCGAGCTGTTTTCTGCGCGCGTCGAGCGGCTTCGATTGTTTGCCGGAGTCTTGCGCGGTCGTGCTGTTTCCGCCACCCGGACGATACATATAGCTGTCGCGTGCGCGCACGACGAGATTGGGGCGCTTGACGCGAACCTTGATCTGTCGTCGCTCAGCCGTCTGCGATTGCCGCGAAGGGTAATAGCCGAGACTGTATTGACGGCGCAGCTCTTCGGCGATATTGCTAAATGCAAGACGAATGTTTGAAAGATCGTAAGCTCCGTAATGACGACCGCCCGTCAGCGTTGCAAGCTCGCGCAGATAACGACCGCCGCGTTCATAGTCAGCGCGCGACGTGCCAGCCCCGCCGCCCGTGCGACCGGGCCACCCGCCACCACCGCCGTTGCGACCACCGCCGATGATGATGCCAATAATGCCCGGAAGCGACGTCGGACTACTGCCGGGCCAGCCCCCGCCCCCGCCTCCAGTGCCTTGCACGTCGTTGTAGGTATCGTATTGCACCGGATAGATCATCGCGTCGAGTTCTTCCGCGTCGCGCGTCGTGCTGTTGTAGCTGGCGGTCTTGCTTGTCGTATCAACGCCGTCCGTGAAAAGGACGATGGCCTTGCGGCCTTCGATGCGGCTGAGGTTTCGTTTCATGATCTGATCGACCGCGTCGTAGAGACGCGTCCCGCCGCCGTTGCGCGTTTGACGGATGGCTTGACGCAGACGGTTGCGGTCGCTTGTCGGCTCGGCCAGAACCCGTATGTTTTCGTCAAACGAGACGACGAGGACGCGGTCGTCCGGGCGCAGTTCGTCGACAAAAGCGATGGCCGCATCCTGTATCTCTTCAATCTTAATCTGCGTCGAGCCGGACGTGTCGATGACAAGCGCGACCGTGAAAGGCTGCTCGACCGTCGCATAGTAAGCGACCTCTTGCTCAACGCCGTCTTCAAAGATTCGGAAGTCTTCTTTGCGCAGCGCAGAGATAAAACGACCATCGCGGTCAAGCACGCTGACCGGGATGGTGACGAGCGTAGATTCGACGCGCACCACGTCGTCGTCGCCGACCTCTTCCTGCGCTTCGCGCTCGCGCACCCCGTCAGTGGTAGACGGTCGCTGCTGAGCGCCCGGCGCACGCGTCTGCGTCGTTGGCGCAGAAGGCTGCGGGCTTTGCTCCTGCCCGACGCGGCGAGCGCGCGATTGCGCAAAGCCCGCGGGAATCGAGGCAGCAATGATTGCGAGGAGCAAAAAGAGGACTGAAAGTTTTCTCATGGCCTTGCGGACTCCTTCGACGGGTTGGACTGCCAAGACGTTGGACGAGGCTGGATGCCGCAAGGGATGCCTTTGATTGTCATTTGTCGGTTGTCATTTGTCAGGTACTCTTGCGCAGACGACTTGCCGCACAAATGAAAGGCATAAGTCGGTCAAGCGAAACAAAGGACAACTGACAAATAACAACCGACAAATGACAACCGACATTTAGTTGTAAACGTAGCCTGTATTCTTCTGCTGTTCCCACTCGATGCCCTCGATGTCGGTGGGATCGGCGGCGAGAATCTCTTCGTTGATGTCGTCGGTGCTGACGTTAAGACTCATCTGGACGTGATACATGATGCAGCCGACAGGCTCGCTCTCGTCGGGCGGGTCGATTTGTCGCATCTCTGCCCCGACCGAAAAACGTTTGAAGATGGCGCGCAAAACATCCTGCGTGCGGTCTGTGTTGCGCGTTTTGACGGTTAGCTCCATCGCGCGGAAGACCTGCTCGCTCTCGCCGCGTTCAAGCAGCCACAAAAGCGGCAGCACAAAGAGCGTCAGGATAATTGCCAGCTCCCAGCGCCCGACTCCGGTCGCAAGGCCGAGCGAAAGGCTGATAAGAAGGACGGTGATCTCTTTGGGGTCGCGTATGTTTGTGCGAAAACGAACGAGCGAGACGGCGGCGAAGATGCCAAAGGCGCGCGCGGCGTTGTCGCCGACGACCATCATCAGAGACGAGGCGACGACGGCCAAAAGTATCTGCGTCTGCGCGACATAGAGATTGCGCTGAAGGATAGGCAAATCCCTGCGCGGACGAAAGGCAAGGATCGCGGACAGAAGCGCGGCAAGAGCCAGCCGCCAGAGTATACGCAAAGTGAGCATAACCCACGTCTCGGCGCGGGCCGGCGATTGACTCTGCATCGATGCGCGCGAATCGGTCTCTAAAATCTGCGGGATGATAAAATCGTCGCCGTCGCCTTTGCCAAACGGCGTTTCGGCAGGCGTTGCGGTGCTCACCGCGCCGGGCTGCGCAGGGTGTGCCGGGTCTGTCGTCTGCGCGGCAACGGAATTGCCGCCTGCGGGCGCGGCCTGACGCGTCGAGTAAACATATGCGACAAGCCCAAAGCCAAGCAGCGCGGCTCCCAATGCCACAGCAAGAATCACTACGCGATCACGTCTCTTCATCCGTCCTCCGAAGCAATTCCAAAAAACGAGATATTGATTTGCGAGACCAAACAGGCCACAGCATAAATCCTGTGCGTATCAGAAGTCACCTGCGGTTGGCCGTCTCACCCGTTCGCGGGAGATTATTTAGCTCACTGATTCTGCGCTGCACCGCACGTGTAAGCATCCTGACCTCTTCGGTCGAATAGTTGGCAGCGCGAAATGCATCGGCAATTTGACGTTCATTTAAACGCGCAAGCCAGCCGCCGATCCACTTGGCATCCGCAACCGTGATGTTGTCGAAGAGGCTGCGCATCTTGCCGCCGTAATGAAATTCGACCTTGCCGTCTTCAACGTCGTCGATGAAATCAGACTTACCATAGTCTTCAGGGTTGTTGCGGCTGCGCGTGATGCGCCAAAAAAGCGGAAGGCCGCCGGTTTTTCCAAAGGTCGCGCCGAGGTCGCTGATGGCGTAGCGCAGCTCTGCGCCGCGTCGGCGCGCGCCCGGCACATAAAGGATGACGTTGTTGGTATCCTTGATGTCCCAGTTATTGAACAGCGCCATCATTACTTTGAGACCTTGCAGCTCGCGCGTTCCCGTGAAGGGATTCTCTTTCCACTTCCACTCGTCGAGCCGGTCCCAGCTTTGCGGACGCGCTTCGAAACGCACATTGGCAAAGCCGCCGCGAGCGCATCTTTTAACCTTCTTGCCCGGCGCGGGCGCGTTCCGGATTCTGACGCAGGGGGCAAGATAGTTGATCTCGGTCATGTAGCCTGCGGCCCACAAAAGCCGCACGGCGGCAGTCTCGGATTGAGCTTCGTTGCCGAGCTTGGCAACCCACTCGCGCCCCGCAGCGTCGCGGACGCGAAACTTCGGTGAATAACCGCCCTCCTGCTGTTTGATAAAAGTTATGCTTCTGAGATTAGGGCGCATAGCACCGCCGCCCGGCCCGTCAAACAGATTGCGCGAAGCAATGTCTTCGGGCGCGCGCCAGAGAATACGCTCCCCGCGCGGCACCACTTTTTTCTTTTTTGATTTTTCCTGTGCGGCGACAGAGATGGGCGCGATTGCGAAGACGATGAAAAGCAGCGAGGCCAACCAGCGACGAAATGTTAAGACGCGCGACAAGTTTTCGAACTCCTCCTATAACGAAAGAAATAAACTTCTGCGGGTGCGAAATGATTCTGAAAAACTGTTTCTCGGATTATAGCAGCAAACGCCAGAGAGGCAGGTCATGCCTGCCTCTCAATAGTTGTTATTTATCTCGAATTATCAGTGAACGCGTGTGCCAACGCAGCGTCATAAAGCAAGCATGGATAATTTCAAATCTGAAATCTCAGATTTCAGATTTGAAATCTCAAACGACGTTTATGTAACTCCCTGCTTTAAGTGTTGAGGTCAATTCTCGCGACACTCAAGAATATAAAGTCGGCTCATCAACCGACACACGATTCAATCCTCCCGGATCAGACGCAGTGCTACGGTCTTTTTGCCAACGGAGCCGACACGCCGACACCTGTTGCCAATTCCTTGATCCGCAAACGCACGGCTTGGGTCAGCGTTTGCACATCGGCGCTGCTGTAATTGGCCGCGCGAAAAGCGTCGGCGATTTGTCGGTCGGAGAGTTTGGTCAGAAGAGACGCAATCCAACGCGCCTCTTCGACGCGGATGTCGTCAAAGAGGTCTTGACGCTTGCCCTTGTAGAAGAAGAAAGCGTTGCCGTTTTTTACGTCTTCAAGAAAGGGATCGCGCGCGTAGTCTGCCGGGTCGTTGCGGTTGCGCCGGATGCGCCAGACGACTGGAGCATTTGCCTTCACGCGTCCGAAGGTCGCGCCGAGATCGCTAACCACATAACGCAATTCATCGCGCCCCGCCGCGCCCGGCACATAGATGATCTTGTTGTTCGTGTCCTTGATGTCCCAGTTGTTGAGAAGCGCCTGCATGACGATGAGACCCTGCAACTCTTTCGTGTTGACGAAAGGATTCTCACTCCATTTCCATTCCTCAAGCCTGTCCCACTCTTCAGGCCGCGCTTCGAGACGGACGTTTTCAAACGTGCCTTTGCCTTCGACCTGAAGACGCGGGACGAGATAGTTGACTTCGGTCAGATACCCGACCGCCCAAACAAGACGCACCGCAGCCGTCTCTGACTGCGCTTCTTTCCCAACTTTGGCGACCCACTCGCGCCCCGAAGCATCGCGCACGCGAAACTTTGTCGAGTAGCCTCCGGTCTCGTCTTTGAGAAATGTGACGCGGCGCAAATCGGGCCGCATCGCTGCGCCGCCCGGCCCGAGGAAAAGATCGCGCGCAGCAATATCGTCAGGCGCGCGCCAGAGAACGGGCGTGCCCTGCGGCGTTGGCTTGCTTGTTTTCTCCTTCTGAACGGCAAAGGCCGCGACCGTGCAGAGCAACATCATCGCCACTGCCGCCGCGACCCTTTGTCGAAAATAAAGATTCCTCTCCATGAATGTGAAAACCTTTCCGGGAGAGTTTTTATGGTTGTGATGCGACGGATTGGCTTCGTCTCTAACTGTTGACGGTGGCCGACCCGCAGATTCTAATTGCCACAACGCGCGTCGATGATTGTCCGCGCCTTGCGCTCAAACTCAGCCGTCCAAGCCTCCGCCGGTTGATCTCGCTCATGGTTGCGCGAGGCGCGGAAGACGCGCGTGACGAGACCGTTGCTTTTCTCAGCGTCGAGAAGCCTTTGAAGACCCGTCGCCAGAAGCTGCCGCCCCTCTTCGCCGACGCTTGCATCGCCGACGCTCTTGGCTGTTGTCGTGCAGCGCCCGCCGCTCACTTTGATCGGGTCTTTACCCTTCCAAACGTCGAGCCGCGCCTTCTTTTCGCTCGAGCTTGAATAACCAAAGGTCGAGCCCATGTCGCTCACATAGAAGACGGCCTCGCCCTCCTTGCAGATGCGCGTGTTGCCATCCTTTTTCGAGTCGAGACAGGCGTACTTCTGATTGTCGGTCTTTGTGTCGCCGTGATCGATAAAGGCAAGCCAGAGCTTGAAAGCATCGATCTCGGCACGCGGCACAACGCCGCCCTGCAAGAGCTTTGAGAGAGCATCGGCGATGGAGGCGGCATCCTTGTTGTTGCAGTTTACGTCGATGCCGCGACCCAGGGGGAGTTCAACCCCTGCGGCAGGCTGAAAGGGCGTGAAGGGCGCGCCTTGAAAGCCGCTCGTCAGGCTTTTCTCGCAATCCGCGCAGGTTACGTCAGCGACCCATACGTCATCGGCAAAAAAGCCGAGCGCCTGAGAGAAGCGCGTTGAGAGAAATTCGCCGTAGGCTTCGCCGTTGCGCTTGTCGCGCGATTGTCCCTTGAAATGCGGTTTCACCTTGTAGCGAATCGGATCGCCGTCTTCATCAACAACGCCGGGCACAGAGCAGTGAAACTTTGGCGTCGTGCCCGCGCCTTTGCTCTGATCTTTATTGGCGACGCAGGTGATCGGTTTGGCTAATCCCGTTTCCGGATTAACTTCGAGCGCGCCGGTGCGCGCCCCCTTTTCCGGATTGTAGCCGAGCACGGGATCGTAGCCGGGATCAGGCTCGCGCCAAACCTTGGCGCTGCGCTCGGCGCTCGAGCGCGCCTCCGGCGAGAAGCAAGCCTTCTGAGCCTGAGCCGACGACGGCACACTGAGCAAGAGAAGGGAAAGAACCAGGAGTCGTGAAGGCCAACGAAGCATGGAAGCGCCTTTCATTACAATTAGAGTTTGTGTTTGAAGTTGCGGGAGAGGTTTTTTTGGCTTCAGACGTTCATGCTCACCGCGCCCTCAAAATGCATCTGAGCGCTAAAAGGCTCTTCGCCGGGCGCAGGCTCGACGCGCTCGTAAGAGCCGTCCGGTTGCAGCAAGCGCGCCTTTACGTTGTCGCGCAAATAGGCTGCGAGCACCACGTCTTTCATATAACGTTTGAGATGCGTGTCGAGCACGGGCGTGATGACTTCGACGCGTCGGTCAAGATTGCGCGACATCCAATCGGAGCTGCCCGTATAAACCTCTTCATCGCCGCCGTTCTGGAAATAGTAGATACGGCTGTGTTCGAGAAATCTGCCGACGACGCTGCGCACGCGAATCGTTTCCGACAAATCTTCCACGCCGGGCCGGAGCATGCACACACCGCGCACAATAAAATCCATCTCAACGCCGGCGCGCGACGCAGCATAAAGCGAGCGGATAATGCGCAAATCGGCGATGCGGTTCAATTTAGCGATGATGCGCGCGGGCCGTCCCTGCCTTGCGTGCTCAGCCTCGCGCTCGATCAGAGCCGTCATCTGCTCGCGCAGGTTGACGGGCGCGACAAAGAGTCGGCGATAACCTTTCTGCCGCGAAAATCCGGTCAGGAAGTTGAAGAGGTCGGTTGCATCAGCGCCGATCTCTTCATTTGCCGTCAAGATTCCGAGGTCTGTATAGACGGTCGCGGTAAAGGGATTGTAGTTGCCCGTTGCGATGTGAACGTAACGGCGCAAGTCTTCGCCTTCGCGTCGAACGACGAGCGCGAGCTTGCAAT
>CBDUCU010000147.1:0-8289 GCA_965365725.1 uncultured bacterium
TCCCCCGCTTTAACAACTGTCACCATGTGGTGCCGCTGCGTTATGCGGTATTAGCAGCCGTTTCCGGCTGTTATTCCCCACTCAGAGGTAGATTACCTACGTGTTACTCACCCGTGCGCCACTCTACTCAGCCCCCGAAGGAGCTTTTCGCGTTCGACTTGCATGTCTGAGGCACGCCGCCAGCGTTGATTCTGAGCCAGGATCAAACTCTCGTTTGAATTTGTTCTCTGGAACATCATCGAAACTGGTTAAAGTATCTGATGATGACTCTTTCGAGTTTTGTAGCGCGAGCTTTATCGCTCGCGTCACTCTCAAAGGTCTTCAACAGGACACGCTCTATCTAGTTTTCAAAGATCGCCTTTCGCTTTTCAGCGAATCCTGACTTAGATGCTCAAGATCCGTTTTAGTTGCCCTCAAGACGAAAAATTTTCGTCTTGAGGAAACGCAGACTTTAGCTCAAGCAATCCCGATTGTCAAGCAAGCAAACTTTGATGCGTCAAAGCTGATTCGGTTGCAAGCCCAGATGCCAATTAATTAGCTCTTGCTACTATGCATCTCAGCCGACGAAACAGCCGCTCTCTCTCGAAAGACAAATGAAAGAGAAGCGGCTTTAAGTTGACGCGCTCTGTTTGCTGAAATATCAATCGCCTTGTTTCAGGCGAAGGGGCATTATAAGCATTCTCAACCGTTTGTCAACCACTGAGCAGAACTTTTTTGACTATAATTCTCGGCATCCTACATTTAGGTGAAAGCGAGCATCCACAGTCTCATTTCTGCTTAGGAATTTTAGGCAATTCATCTAAAGCTTCAATTTTCAAAAGTCCCCTGCTATCAATGTAGGTCTTGAATCTCACATCTTTTAGATTACCGTTTTCTCCTTTAACTTTTACCGAAAAAATTTTTGCATCCCCCTGTCCCTCAGCGCGTAATGGCAAGCGGCCATCCACATCGGGACTGCGGTAGGCAGTGTAGTGTTCTTGGCGGTCCTTGTCATAGCCAAGAACAAATATTCGATCAAAGTCAGTTGTATCGCTCTCTTCAGTCTCACGTGCGCTGCTTTTTTCGAGAATCACCCAACTGCCCGGTCTCGTCTCTTTTGCCGCATCTTTATCAACCGGTGTAGAGGCTGAGAAATCTTCTGTCTCCCCGTCTAACCTCTGCCACGCTACAAATTCACGGCCCGTTCTGTAAAAAATGATGTCGCTTGGAACAGTTAGCTCAACCTGCTTACCTAAAACCCAGCCTGCAGGAGCAGGTGAAATTGAAGGCGGCAGTCTAACCTTATACCAAAGCTCATTTTGAGCTTCAGGCTCTTTCGGGGCAGATTCATCTCTGGAGCGACGTGTGTTGCGGCCTTGAGCCGCGCCGGCCTTTGGCGCATCATCCACTTCCGTCGCTTCTGCGGTTTTGGGTTTAGGAACGTGCTTCCAACCGATGATATAAAATCGCGCACCGCTCTCCAACTTCATAAGGATATTGTCATTGACGGTTCTATCCGGCGTGAAGCGAATATTAGTATTAGCGCGAAGCTGCCCTGAAGCTTGCGGAGGAACGCCGTCGTCTTCTTTGTCGAGCTGACGAGAACGCTCGATCATCTGCTGAGGAATGACGTTGCGCGCCTCAATCCAACCTTCAAGATTCTCTGCGTCCCGCGTACGCACGCGCAACCAGCGCTCCCCGTTTTCGGCTGTATCCTCATCAAGTATAACTACTACGTCGCCGCGCACTACTTCCTTCATATCGGCTGCCACGACGGCGGTTGAGCTTCGCACCTGCGCGCGCCTTGCTATAACCACGCCTGTCTCTTCCTTCCCTGCCAGCGCTCCGCAGCCGCTCATCGCAGCAACAAGCACCACAAGGAGAATAAACAGCTTCAATCGAATCATCGTGTCAATGGCGATGCTTTGATAGTTATGCATATCATCTTCCAAATATTTTTATGAGTTTAATCGGACAGTCCCTACATGTCGTTCATACATTTATTGAACCATCCAAGGTTCTTTTTCGACTACTCATTTAATCAACGAGAGGTGGCATTAGATTTTTTATTGTACCCTAACTTTTGCAAGAGAGTGCGCTGTTGTTTTGTCAGCGAATCGGAGACGAGCAATTGTGATCTTTGGCGAGCTGCACTTTCCAATTGCAATCCGAACTTTGTTATCTCAGATGAGAATTCAAACGCTTGTGGAGCTTTAACAAAGCGATTTACAAAATCATCTTTTCCAGAGAATTTTTCCAGGATGCCAATTACAGCACGATTTCCATCTGTACGAACTCTGCCTGTTCCATGCTCACGAAATAACGCGCGATAAACGTCGTCAAGACTGTTCCTACCATCGCTTTGTTGCATGAGAGTCAGTTCATAGAGAAAGGCCACAATCATGCCTCGATCATAGACAAGCGATGCGGGAGTACTCCAGCGTCTGAGAGATGCATCGATCAAAGAGAGATTTTGAGAACCCCGGACGGTTTGATAATTGTCATAGGCGCGCCCGATAGCGTTGAGAAAATCTTGAAAGGTCAGTTGCCCCCTGCGCACGCCTGCCCTGAGCGACTGATAGAGCGTAAAGCCTTCATAAAACCAACCGTACTCTCCGTCGAGCGAAAGACCATTGGGCGACCAGAGATGAAATAATTCGTGACAAAGCACATTGTCCAAACGCGACAAGGCAAACGATCTTGAAGGCCATGAACCTGTCAGCAGGATGACGCTTCGGCCACGTGTTTCCGCGCTCCACGTCTGCGCAGATACAGCCGAAGGGAACGGCAAAATAAGCACGGCAATTCGCTCATGCGGTATGCGACCGACAGTGCTCTCATAATAGTTAAGAATGTCTCTTACTGTTTGTGAAGCATCGTCATCGCTGAACGCCCAGTTGCCAGTTACTACTGATGTGAAATTCAACTTCCCGGCTCTCGTCTGTCTGCTGCGTAGATTTCGTCCAATTAAAAACACGCTGTCCGGCACGCTCATCACTTCAAATTGGCGCGGCGATTTCTCACGCTCAATCGAGACAATGTTCCACGCAACGGGTATCTCGAAATGGATATTGACTTGACCGAGGGAACGTGGAAGCAAGTCCGAAAGCAGAAAAAGCCCGCGTTCTTCGTTGAGCCAAGAGACGTGTGCCGCATCGACTATTTGGGTTGGAGGATCGAGTTTGAGATCATAGCTGAATTTAACGGCATCTGTAGTCGACTCATACTCTCCGACCGTAAGACGGCGTACAGAAATCTCTTTTCCAGCAGCATCGGCGAGCGAGAGATTTTCAACCCTCTCGGCCAATCCTGATGCGCCTGCGTAAACATTAAGAAACGACCAAGCTTTCGCTCCGCTCTTGCGCTCGCCTTCGATTCGCAGGCGAGGCGGCGAGAAGGAAGTAACGGTGACCTTTACATTAGAGGTTTGAGCAAATGTTGGGGCAAGATTGATTACTACAAACAATAGAAACAGACCGATTTTGTCAGCACAGCTCCGTGCTTGTTTAGACCGGCATGAAATATATAAATATTCTTTTAACATTCAAGAAAATTTTGCTGCCGACTCATTAAATGTAGCTTGAACAAATTAAATCACTCATGCGCTGCTGTGCGAATACAGAAAAAGAGAGTCTGAAAAAAATATTTCGCGCTCCTTAGATAGTTGAAAAATCTGAAGCGCGGCGAAGATTTTCTTCTTAGCATCGCCGCGCTCCCAGCATCTCAAAGTTCCTGTGTGGTCACACCCGCCTAAAAATATCTGACGGTGTAAGTAAAGCGCACGCCTCTACCGATTTCCGGCGCAAGGTCTTTAATAAAAGAGAGATGGTTTCGGTAAAGCCGATCGCCTAGATTGAACGCATTGACGGCAAAGATGTGCGCGTAGTGTGGGCGCGCAAGCGTGTAGGACGCAAGAACGTTAAAGACAGCGTAGCCGGGAGTTCTCGTCTCCGTAGGAAAGAGTTCGTCTTGATCTTTAACCAATACTGCTTCGGGACGAAGGCTGAAGCCGCGAAAGCGCGCGTCCACGCCTATCCTGCCGCGCATTGGCGGAATACGAGGAAGCGGAGTGCCGGTCTCTTTCAACTGCGCATCAACCGCGTCGAAGCCAAAATTTATCCATAGATTTCGGTGCATTGCGAATTCAAGGTTCATCTCTGTGCCGACAAACCGACTGTCGGCCTGTAGATACTCGGCCTCGACGAGGTTATCTTCGATCTCGCCGGTCGGAGCGAGAAACACATAGTCCTGAATGTTGTAGTAAAAAACGTTCGCTTCGGCTCGGATGCGTGGCGAGGAATGACGAAGCGAGAAATCAATGCCGTCGTTGCGCTCGCGCGCCAAGTTTAGGTTGCCAATTTCGAAAGCGAGATTTCCTAAGTGCGGCCCGTTATTGTAAAGCTCTTCGAGCGCGGGCGCGCGGTATGAATGTGTGTAGTTGGCGACAAACGCGCCGTTTGTCCACAGAGGAACGCGCATGCCGGCTGCGCCTGAAAAGCCTGTAAAGGATCGCTCGCGCAAGCCTTCCGGGTTGTAGCCGTTGTGCTCGACGCGCCCGCCAAACTGAAACTTAACCCTCTCGAAATCGACGATCTGTAGAGCAAAGACTGCAAAGTTGTTTTGGACCACAGGCGGCGTAAGCGATTCTTCCCCGATGGTTTCGTAGTCGCGCCGGAAACCTGAGAAACCGAAACTTCCGGTGAAGCGTCCGGTCTTACGCTGGTCAAAAACGCCGCGCATAGAAACCACGTCGTTCTTAAAAAACGTCCCTACATCTTCGCCTTCAAGCTCTTTGTGCCGGTAATTGCTGTAATCGAGCGAGAGACGGAAAGAATTGATAAAGCCCTGCAAATTTCTCAATCCACCGTTGAATTTCAGATTGTGACGACGCATCGCCACATCAACATTGGAGCCGGTTTCTTCGCCGCCGCTCTCAAAAAAGGAGGCGAACGGAATACCGTACCGACGATTATCGTAATCGTATATAAAGCTAAAGAAATTTTTGTCGGCGTATCGGCCTGTGCCTGCGAGCGCACTAAAATCTCTCGAGCCGGAATTTTCAATACGACCGATGGGCGTGTCGTAATCGCCTGTTCTCTGCCCCGTGCCATTGCCCCAAAACATCCAACGCTTCGTGCCGTATTCAAGTCCGATGCTTGTGCCGCCTTGACCATTCGTCGTGCCGCCGATGCCGGTGAAATATCCGCGCCAACCTTCGTGCGCGTAGTCGTGTCCGGTAATCGCGTTGACTACGCCGCCGACCGCATTGCTCCCATAGAGAAGCGTGGCCGGGCCTTTAACGATTTCGATGCGCTCGAGCGAAAGAACATCGACAGGCTCGCCATGATCTGCCGACTGCGAGCCGAGCGAGCCGGTAAAGCCTCCGTCCTGGAGGATGAGTACGCGGTCGCCGTCAAACCCACGCACGACCGGGCGCGAGGAGCCCGGCCCGAAGCTTCTTTTGGCAACGCCGGGCTCTTTGTCAAGCACTTCGCCGAGCGACGGGTGGCCCTGTTCTGTAATCTTGATTGCGTCGAGCGTGTTGACCGATTGCATTGCTTCAAACGTCGATTGCTCGCTTCCCGTCGCCGTCACGGTCAACTCTTCGCGCAAACCAAGCAGATGCATTTCAAAGTCAGACGTGACTGTTTCTCCTGCCGATACTTTTACAGTCCTTGCCATATCGGGGAAGCCCTCAATGTGCGTGAGAACTGTGTAAGCGCCCGGCGGAACTTCTCTAATCTCAAAAGCACCGTTTTCATCGGTTTCAACTGAACGCTTTAATTGAATGACGGTGACAATGACGTTATGGAGCGCTGTACCTCCGTCCGCGATTCTTACCGTGCCTCGGATCGTGCCCGTCGTCTGCGCATGGACGGTTGCCGGTATTAGCAGAAACAAGAATGGCGCAACAAGACCGTAAAAAACATTTTTCCAACGCATATATGTCTCCCTCAGTTTTATTGCACGCGCAAAGCTAAATCCTACGTCCAAACTGCAGCCGTAAGTTTACGCGTGCCGCGAACTGCGCTTAGTCAACGGTTCGTTAATGAGCAACGAACCGACAACTTCTGAACTCTGCTCTGCACCCGCTAGATTGAATTTCGAGCGCAGAGTGCGGGTTGAAAGGATGAAATTTTTATGCGTGTGGAGGCGCGCGCCCGGCTGGAATGGAGAAAAGCCTGTTTGTCAGAAAAAATGTCTGCGGTGAGTTTGGAGATAAGATCGAATACGGCGCAGGATCAACCGGCGTTGAAGTTTTCTGAGCGTCGATAAAGAGGTCGCGTTGAAGACGACAAAGGAGACACTGCGCGTGTCCTCCGGTTTCCTCTATCTGACTTGCGCCATTCGTCGCGCCGATTTCGGTCTGCCCGTTTTGCAGAGCCCCACGCTCAAAGCGATGAAAATGCGTCGCGCTGATCAGAAAGGCGTGAAAAAAGAGCAAGAGAAGGACGAAAGCCGCCACAGGCGATCTTTTCCAACTCTGCTTAGTTCCGCCTACGCGCAAGGTCGCAAACTTCCTTTTTGTATCCGGGCTCAGTGGAATTTGATTGAATATAGCACTATTTTCGTTGCCATCTAAACCGCGAAAGCAAGTCTTCTCACTGAATTTACAAACATTCTTCGACCGGGAACAGATCATCTCAGATGCGCGTATAAATCTTCACGGAAACAGTAGTGGTTAAACTCTTAAGATAGACACAAACGGCGCGTTGACATGCTCGTTCGACCGCCGATAAAATGCGACCTTACGAAAAAGGGGCTTCCCTTCCGACCGAAAGGACACGGCTTTGAGTCTCGTTAAAATTATCGTTATCACAATCGCCGTCATCCTGAGCATCATTCTGTTCGGGCGGTTCCTGTTCTAAACCTCTCGGATGGAATGAATCTCTCAGGCGCAGCGAGCTTCTATTCTGATGGATCGCCGCGTCCTGCTCGTCTCCTATTTTCCGCGCTTCTGCTTCTCATCTTTTCTCTCCTGCACTTACATGCACAAACGAATACGCCGACTGATGACGAAGTAATTCGTGTTGAGACAAATCTTGTTACCGTTCCCGTCGTTATTACCGACCATCGTCAACGGCGCGTTTTTGGTCTCGCCGCCACAGATTTCGATGTGCGCGATGAAGGCCGCAGCGTCGAACTCGCGCACTTCGCCGAGGGGACGGAGCGCGTAGCGCTTCTCTTTCTGCTCGACGCATCGGGCAGCACGCGCGACATCATCGCGCAACAGGGCGAAGCAGCGCTCGCACTTTTCTCACGTTTCGGCAAAAGATCGCGCATCGCGCTCATGCAATTTCAAGAGAAGCCGTCGCTTTCACTCGCTTTTACAAAGGACTACGAAGGAGCGCGCGAAGCGTTCAAATTCGTGTCGCTACCCAATCGGCGGACGGCAATCTTCGATGCCGCGCTCGCCGCCGTGCGCGCCTTTCAAACAACCGGCGATTCTTTGTTCGAGCGGCGCATCATTATCCTCGTCAGCGACGGACTCGATACTGCGAGCACCACAAAATCTCTCACGGTTATAAAAGAGGCAGCGTTGAAAGACGTGACCTTCTACGTGATTCACACGCCGCTTTTTACGCCGCGCGAAGGAAGACTCGCGCCGCGCTCGCCAACTAAAGGTTTCCGCGACCTTGCAGACAAAACTGGCGGGCGGTTTTTTATACTCGGCGATGCGCAGACCGCTCTTTCCTTGAAGCCGCGCAATGATTTGCAACCAATCTTTCAAGCCATCGAGGACGACCTGCGCGGTCAATACGTTCTGAGTTTCTACGCGAGTGCAATTGCTGATTCGATAGGCGCACGCCGCGTCGAGGTTCGACTCAAACAACAATCGGGCCGCAAGTTTCGCGTCAAACAACTTCGCAACGAATATCTTCAAATCAACCACCCCTAAGGCGGCGGTTGAGCGTTCGACAATGGTTGGTTTTATAGGTCGAAATATTTTCAATCTGACGACGGATGAAAATTTCTGATGACAGAACAGACTTCTGAAGGACTAAAAACAATTCGCCGGGCGCTCCTCAGCGTTTCGGACAAAACCGGTCTCGTCGAATTTGCACGCACTCTTCGCAACTTCGGCGTTGAGCTTCTCAGCACGGGTGGAACGGCGCGCGCACTGCGCGATGCGGGGATTGAGGTGCGCGACGTTTCAGATGTCACGGGCTTTCCCGAAATGCTGGACGGGCGCGTCAAGACGCTTCACCCGCGCATACACGGCGGGATACTCGCCGTCCGCGATAATTCCGAGCACAGAGCATCTCTCAAAGCGCACGAGATCGAGCCGATTGACATGGTCGTCATCAA
>CBDUCU010000148.1:0-8225 GCA_965365725.1 uncultured bacterium
GCCGCCTGCGCCGCCGTTGAAATGTTGATAGACCGTGTCGATGATCAATTGGCTTGTCGCGGTATAGAGATTGCGCGGCAACGCATTGAGCGTTCGACCGCCGACCGCGTGTTCACGATTTTCTTCAAACTCGGCGGCAAGCTCTCTGAGCCATGCGGCATCGGGCTCACAGTCGTCGTCCGTGAAAGCGAGATATTCGCCCCACGCGCGTCTCGCCCCTGCGTTGCGCGCGGCGCTCGGCCCCGCATGCATCGTCTCAATCAGACTGATGTCGATCTCGTTGTGAAATTTTTCGACGACTGCGCGCGGCGGCGCGTCGCTTCCGTCGTCAACGACGACGACCTCAAAGCTTGAGCGCGGATAGTCCTGACGGGCGAGCGCGCCGAGACACGCGGCGAGCTGCGACGGCCTGCGATAGGTCGGGACGACGACGGAAAAGAAGATGCGTCGAGATGCGTCGCGCAGCGTTTCATGCTTGTCAACATCTGCTGTCGTTTTCATGTCTCTTCCAGATCACGCCTGTCTTCATCCGTCACGTGTCGCGTCCGCACGACCTCAAAATAAGAGTAACGCCCTTCAGCATCTCCCATGCCGAGCGCATACCCGACGGCTTCGCCTAACGCATGCGGAAGCAATCCGGCCAGCATCGCTGGGATGATGCGCGGAAGCAGTTGGCGTTCAAGCCCCTTGCTCCTGATTTTTTGTATCGCGCGCCAGAGCCTGAGCGGTGGGATGAACGGCGAGCCGCAAACGTAGAGCAGCCGTCGCGCACGCGTCCAGCGCTTCTGCCGCGCACGCGTCGCGCCAAACAGACGGCCGCCCCAAAAGGCATGCTCTATCCACGAAGACAGGCGCGAGATGTTGACGTGCGAGGCTGCCGCCTCAGTCTCAAAATAGAGGTTTTGCCCTTTGTCTTTGATGTCGTCGAAAAGCACGCCTTCGACAACGAGCATCGAGCCGAGCGCATCGCCGTAGGAGAGCAGAAGTTCACGCCTGTATGAGGTGTTGTGCCAGGGTAAGGTCTCGGATTTTCCGCGCGTCGCGGGCTCGACGCAGCAACCGAAGTGCAACATCAATCCAGCCCAGCTAATCATCGTGCGCGGGTTCGCGTTGTGCATGACAGGCCCGACCGCCGCCCATCCTTCGCGGTGCGCACGGATGATCGACTCGGCCCAACCCGGCGCGGGGTAACAATGATCCTCCGCGAAAGCCACAAACGGCCCGGTTGCCGCGCGCACACCGGCGGCCTTGGCGCGCGCCACCACGCGCTCCGCGCCGACCTCGACAATGCGATAACTGTGAAACTCTTTTAGCTCGTCTTCAACCGCTGCGAGACGCTCGCGCGAGGGCGCAATGATAACGATCTCGAGACGCTCACGCGCCGTCTGCGCGCGCAGGTGTCGCATCGTGCGGCGAATGGTTTGATAGTCGTCCGGGGTAGCAATCAGGACGGATAATTCCGGCTGTGTGATGGTCGTCATGCAACAACACCATTCGTGACGAGGAATGGAAATTTTTTAAGCAGCAAGCTGTCGTTCAAATCAAAAATCGTTGCCCGGTCAACAATTGTTAGTCGTTCGGAAAAGACAATTGTTGGTTGTTTGAAAGGGAGAGGCTATGTGCTCAACGTCTCTGATGCGTCTTTGTTTTTTCGTGCGTGCGATTGCAGACGCTCATAGAAGTATCCGGCGGCGTTGGCCGCTTGTGAGACGGCGAGCAGCGTCGTGCCGCAGAGAGCGCTCAAGCCGCGCTGGCTCTTGAAAGGGCGGCGCAGCATCCCCGTGTAGAAAGAGACCGGCTCAATCTTAACCGACTCTTCCTGATTGAGCGCACGTGCTCGCGCGTAGTGGTGCGCGCCGCGTCCGTATCTGAAATGCTGCCGGCAAAAGGAGCTGAACGACAAATCGTGTGCATGACGAACGACGGCCTTCGGCTCATAAAACAACTTGCCGCCGCGCGCGCGCCAACGGTCGCACAGCTCGCGGTCTTCGCCGCCCGTCCCTGTAAACCTCTCGTCAAAACCGCCCATCGCACCGAACCCTTCAGACGACAGCGCAAGATTGTTGGTGGCGAAGAACGCTCCGTTTATCCGTCTTGAATGGTAATAGTCGTATAGATAATCGGTCAGCAATTGGCTCGTCGCCGAAAAGGGATTGCGCTCAAGTGCGTTGATGGTGCGCCCGCCGACGATCTGTTCCGGCTGCTTTTTTAGTTGCACGGCAAAGGCGCTCAACCATTCCGGATGCGGCATGCAATCGTCGTCAGTAAAAGCGAGAAATTCGCCGCGTGCGCTTTTCGCCCCGGCGTTGCGCGCCGCGCCCGCCCCCGCATGCGGCGCGCAAATCAGCTCGATGTTGATGCGTGCGCTGGCCGCTTCAACGGCGCTGCGCGGCGGCGCGTCGCTTCCGTCGTCAACAATCAAAACTTCAAAACGTGCACGCGGATAATCGAGCCGAGCGATTGCCGCAAGCGATGCGGCAAGCTGCAAAGGCCGACGATAGGTCGGGATGATGATGGAGAAAAATGGCAACGATTCGCTCAACGCCTTACACGCCTTCGGTCGTTTGCGCGCTGCTACGCCAGAAATCTCTGAGAGAAACAATCATCGCACGAAGCGCGCTGCGTCCGCCCGGGATGAGCGCCCACGCCCCCAAATACATGAGTCCGTAAAGCACGAACTCAACAATAAGCGAAAGCCCGGCGCGCTCGCCCAATAAAAACTCTCCATCGAAGAGAGAGAGCAACAAACCGGCAATCACCGAAGCCAGCGCAGGTCTTGCAACCGTGCGCAGCACGCCTTTCCAGTCGAGCGGCGAATCCTTGTAGCAATAAGCAAGCGTCGGCACAAGCAGCGCCGTGCGGCTCACACTAAAAGCGGCGGCAACTCCTACTGCCCCCCAACGCACGCCGCAAAAAAATCCAAACACCATCGCCGCCGAAGTCAAAAGATTCCACTCGAAATTTCTCCGCGTTCGACCCATTCCCGACATTGCCCAGACGACGCTCGAATAGATGGGGCCGATGAATGCCGCCGGGGCGAACGCGCGAAAGATCTCGGCTGATGCGGCCCACTGTGCTCCGAACACAAACGGAATTATTCGTTCCGACGTGACAAAGAGAAGAACGACGAACGGCATCGAAAAGGCAAGCGTCAAAAGAAGGCACTTCTCGAAGTATGAACGAAAGCGGCGCGCGTCCTCATGCAAGCGACTGAGGACGGGAAAGGCGACGCTCCCGACGGGCGCAGATAAATGTAACGTAGGCAGTATTGAAAGCTGCGAAGCCTTGTCGTAAAACCCTAAGGCGCGCGCGCCCCACCACCATCCGAGCAGAAGGCTGTCGATATTGCGCGACAGATGTGTGACGACCTCTAATCCCGTCAGATGTCCCCCGAATGAAAGAAGCTTGCCTACGCCCCTCACCCTCAGCATAAAGCCGGGTCGCCAGTCGCATGCGATCCAGGCTCCGAGCGCCGCCCCGATACTCCACACCAGATGCAGAAGGATGAGCGACCAGTATCGCGCTCCAAGCAAGGCGCAGGCGATGGCGACGAGCGTAGCTGCGGCAAAAGATGCCGCGTCGATAATGGCAAGAGCGCCGAAGCGCATCTGTCGTCGCAATAGCGCACGGTGCTGAATGCCAAGCCCCGCGAAAATAAACCCGCATGCGAGCGTACACATCATCCAGACGAGACGCGGCTCGCCGTAAACCCATGCCACAAGCGGCGCGCTTGCCGCCGTCAGAACCGCCAGACCGATTGTCACGGCCAGACCGATCCAAAAAAGCGCGCTTGCCTGTCGATGGTCAACTTCCGCGCTTTGCACGGTTGCAGACGCAAAACCCGCTTCCTTAAAGAGCGTCAGAAAAGAGACAACGGCGAGGACGATGGCAAACAATCCATAATCTTCAGGCGCGAGCAGACGCGCCAGCACGACTGTGCCCGTTATTTGTAGAACTAGCCTGAAGCCTTGCGAGACAAACGTCGCTGCTCCGCCGCGAACCGCGCGCGCGCCTAATGCGCCCGTCAGATGTTCCGTATTGAAGTGTGCTTTGAGTGCAGGCGCGCTTGCTCGCGTCGCCTCGTCTTCGACGACGATGCGCGCCATCTGCGTCTCGGAGATATCTGCCGACGTGTGCATGAGACGGCTCTCAACTATCTTCTCGGACTGCGCCCGGCGCGCAAGCGTAGAAGTTCCCACGCCTGCGCATACTGCACAAAAAACATCACCAGCACGACCTTGATTCGATTGCCAAAGTTTTCCGGTTGCCGACCGCGCAACACTGCCAGAGACGCTCTGATGGGAGGCAATGAATCTATGAACGGCCCTTGCCAAGCGCGATGAACTCGCACCTCTTGGCCCGGCTCAGCACGTAAAAGCCGCCCGTTACGCGTGCGACCCTTCTGAAAAGATGAAGCAGCGTGCGCCGTGCCGGATGCCGCACGCGCGCCTTTTCCGCATACACAATTCTGAGCCCTGAGGAATGGACGCGCTGCCCCATTCCACATCGCCGCCTGACTTGATGTTTGCGTCAAACGCTCCGACGCGCTCGAAGACTTTGCGGCGCGTAAAGAGATTGGCCGTCGCGCCGAAGCGTCCCACCTCGACAAAAGTCTTCTGCGCATGCGCCGTCACACTCTCATAGAGTTCGACGGCGGTCGGACGGCGCGGGTCGTCAAAGAAACCCTCGATGCGTCCGGCGACCAGACCACAGTCCTTGGCGCCGTTGAGAATTTCAACGCCCCTCTCGATCCAATCAGGAGCGGGCACGCAGTCCGAGTCAGTAAAAGCAATTATCTCGCTGCGTGAGAGCGCAAGCCCGTGATTGCGCGCGCTATATGAACCCGGATGCGGTTCGACACAGAAACGAGCCTGCTGAAACCGCTCCACGACGCAGGCAACCGTTTGCTCAGAACCGTTGTCAACAACAACGACTTCAAATAACTCGCGCGGATAAGTCTGCTCTTCGAGTGCCGCCAGACAGGTGGCGAACCGCGCGCCATCGTTATAGACGGGAACGACGACGGAGACAAAGGGCTTTGAGTTTTCACTCCTCTCAAGATTCATCAAGCCGTTTACTAATCAGATATTGCTCGTTGCACTTAATCACACACGACGAGCGCAAAGCCCTTCTTATTGATCGCACTTTGCGAGATAGCGTCGGCGATGAAACTCCAAATCCGAAAGCCGCGCCATCGAGCGGCCCGCGCCCGTCGCATAGCCGACCATCTCGCCAAGACCGTCAAAGGCCAGCCCCGCAAAGAGCGCGGGCAGAACGCGCGGCAGGATGCGCCGCAAGGGTTTGCGTTTCGTTACCTCGCGCGTGATGCGTGCGGCGCGCACGACCGGGATAAGCGGCGAGGCAAACGTATAGAGAGCGCGCCGCCATGCGGGCCAGCCGCGCGCACGCGCCGCCGCAAAGAGCCTTCCGCCGTTAAAGCGAAGCGGAACGCTGGCAAACGGCACGGAAAAATTTTGATGAAAGGTGCGCGCGCGCGGCTCCAAATAGAGACGATGCCCGCGCGCGCGCAAGTCCCAATGCAGAATGCTCTCTGCGTCGAGCATCTCTTCAAGCCGGTCTCCGTAACCGAGCAGCGCTTCGCGTTTATAAGAACCGTTGTGACCGGGCAGATGCTCGGCCTCGCCGCCCACAGCGCCTTCGAGCCAGGGCGCATACTCGATCAGGAGGTTCGCCCAACTGACGGCGCTGCGCGGGTTGGCGTTCGAGATGACGGGGCCGACCGCAGTCCATCCAGCCCTGTGCGCCTCGATCAACTTTTCCGCCCAGCGCGGCGCAGGAAAAGAATGATCTTCGGCGAGCGCGACGACCCATCCGCTTGCGCGTCTTACACCCTCTGCACGCGCACGCGCGGTCGAGTCGATAGGCCCGACCTCGACTATTCGATGACTATGAAAGCCGTGCAGTTCTTCCGCGTCGAGCGCTAAATCGCTTGCAGAGGGCGCGACCAAAACGACCTCGATTGCGCTGCGCACCTTTTGCGCGCGCAGATGTTTGACGGTCTTGCGCACCGTCTCAAACCTGTCGGGCGTGACGACCACGACGGACAATTGCGGCAAGTTCTCCTTATCCATGTACCACCTCTCAAGCAGCCTCCAGCGCCCAATAAAATTTCCGATGCGGCGCGCGGCACGCCTTGTTAGTCAAGCTACAAACTCCTCGATCTTTTATACCAAGTCAAAAACATCATTCATCTCAGATAAATTAACCGTGCGTGCGCTTGCAGCCGACCGGATGCACGCGAGCGCAGACTCGACTGCGCGCCGCCCGTCTTCGAGCGTCGCTCCGCGATGTTCGGTCTCGCCTCTGATTGCGCCGATAAAATTTCTCCACTGCTCTGTGTACGACGCAAGATAATCGCCGCCGCTTCGCGCGCTCCTCAACATGCGCGGCAACTCTCGACCGGCGCGCGCCGCGCCGCGCAGACGCACGCCCAGAGCGCCCGCGTAATCGTTAGCTCCAAACTGTTCAAGTCCGTCGAAACGATGACACGAAACACGCAGCCATCCTCGCTCGCCATAAATCTCTATTTCGTGGTGCTCGCCCGTCTCCTCGCAAAACGCTGCCGTCACCTGCGCGCCGTCGCTCATCCGCGCGGCAAATGTCGCAGTGCTCTCGCCCGCCTTTGCCGTCGCAGAGATTTCGACAAACTCGCTTCCCAAAAGAAAGCGCAGCACGTCCAGGTGATGCACGCCCAATTCAAACAGAGCACCGCCGCCCGTCTCTGCGTGCAACCGCCACTCAGGAAAATCCGACCAACGGCGCGCGCCGCTTGCGAGCACCGTGCGCGCCATCCTGATTTTGCCAAGGCCGCCGTCGCCTACGCGCCTGCGCGCCTCGCGCACGAGACGATGCCAGCGCAGATTGAAGCCCACAGTCGCCAAAAGATTTTGAGATGTACGCGCTCGCTCAATCACCCCATCGCACTCTTCCAAATCGAGCGCAAGCGGTTTTTCAACAAACAGGTGCTTGCCTGCGTCGAGCGCTGCAATTGCTCCCTCCGCATGAAATTGCGGAGGCGTGCAGACAGCGACAACGTCAACCTCTTCGCATTCGGCTAAAGATCGCGCGTCGCTGAAATTGCGCGCGACATTGAACCGCGCGCCCAACCCCTCCACCCTCGATTGATCCACGTCGGCCAGCGCAACGACTTTCGCACCCTCGATTGCAAGCAGCGCGGGCAAGTGTCTTGTATCAACCACGCGACCGCAGCCGATCAGCCCGATGCCTACTCGTTTGACAGTTCTCGTCATATCTAATCGCCGCGTTTCGCCGGTGCGCGGTCTTCGACCGTCTGCGCGGTCTTCAATCTCAACGCAATTGCCTTTGCCCTGTGCTCACACCAGCACAGAACAAATGCCGCGCTGCTGTAAAGATAGTAGAGCGCGTGCACGAAAAACGCCCCCGCTGCAAACCACGCGCCGCGCTTGCGCCAAAAGAATTTGTAGAACTCACGATTGATAAAGCCGACCATGATGAGCGCAGCAATCGCGGCCAAGACAAAAGCGGGCGCAAACATCGAACAGACGGCGAGCGCCAAGGCAATCCACACAAGCGCTGCCGAGATGCGGTCGGCCGTGCGCAAATTGAGATCGTTGATGAGCGCGTCGCCCTCAAGAATAAGCCTCGACCAGGGAAGCGCGCGGTCAAAGAAGTCGGAGCGCAAAAGCTTTGAAAACGTCCAGCGCTTCAAGTGCTTGACCTGAATCTCGCGGTCGAGCATGATCAGGCCGCCCGCACGCCGCAATCTGTATCCCAACTCGATGTCTTCAATCGATGGCCGCGCATAACGCTGCTCGTCAAAACCGCCGACTTCAAGAAAAAACTCTCGCCGCACAGCCCCGCAACCGGCCCAGAAAGTCTCTGCCGATGAGCGCGAGTTCTGATGAACAAAATGATGCTGAAGGTTTTTGTACTGTGAAAAGAAGCCGGGCGCGTCGGGCGCGTCATCGTAAGAGCCAAAGACGGCGGCTGTTTGCGCGGGAGCGCGAAAGTGTGCGGCCAGGCGCGAGAGCGTGTCAGGTCTGACGACAACGTCGGAATCAACGAAGACGACGACCGTGCCGCGCGCGTGCTCGACCGCGCGGTTGCGCGCCGCCGCCGGCCCCCGACGCGCTTCGAGCCGGACGACCCTGCAGCCAAAAGCGGCGGCACGCTCGCCGCTTTTGTCGGTCGAGCCGTCGTCGGCGACAATCACTTCGCGCGCT
>CBDUCU010000149.1:0-8202 GCA_965365725.1 uncultured bacterium
TTGATAATAAACGTTGAGTACTTTGATAAGAAAAACTATTATTTCTTATCTTCCGCTCAACGCCTATCACTGCTCTCCTATCATTCTCTGCTTAACCTGCTGGAGTTGATTACGCACGGAGCCGTCATAGATGGTCGAGCCGATGCGCGTTACGACTCCGCCGATCAACTGCTCGTCAACTGCAAACTTGAGCCGCACGTTGCTTCGCGTCAACTCGCCGAGCCGCGCGCGCAAAGCATCTTGCGTCTGTGGCGGAACCGGCCTTGCCGTTGTAATTTCTGCTGAGACGATGCCTGAGCGTTTGTCTAACTCTTGTAGAAATGCCGCGTTTATTTCTGCGAGGTCGGCGAGCCTATGGTTCTGAAGAAGCACTCGAAAAAAGTTGGCCGTCGTGGGCCGCACGCGCGTCCGCTCAATGAGCGAGCTGACGACACGCTGCTTTTGCTCGTAAGGTATGGTCGGATTGCGAAAGACCTCCTGAAGAAGCGGATTCTCCCGCGCCATCGATTCCCACGCAGCCAACTCAGCACTTATCTCTTGCGCCTCAGCGCGCGTCGCAACAACATCCGCGAGCGCAACTGCGTAACGACGCGCCACCGCCGCCGGTATGCTCAACCTCTCATCCCTCCCAACTCTTCGACGTAATGATTGACAAGTCGCGCATCGTCTTCAGGGCGCATCTCGCGTCGAATCATCGCTTCTGCCAACTCCACGCTCTGTTCAGCAACATATGCGCGCAGCTGGGCGCGCGCCGTCTTCGATGCGCTCTCAATCTCGCGTCTTGCCTGCTCGCTCAGTTTGCGTGCGTCCTCTTCAGTTTGCGACTCAATACGCGCACGCTCTTCAGCCGCCTCTCTCTGTGCTTGGAGCTTTACGGCCTCGACTTCCGCGTCAAGTTTTGAGAGCCTTGCCTCGACCTCTTGTAGTTTCGCCAAAGCTGCGTTGCGCTCTTCCTGAGCACGCATTAACTCTCGACGAATTCCTTCGCGTCGTGCGTTTAGAGCCTCCGTCAGAGGACGACGCAGAAAGTAAACGGCAATGGCGATAAAGATGAGAATGCTGATGAGTTTTCCAAACGTGGGGTAGTACTCTTCGAGTCCTGCGCCCGCGTCGAATGCCAAAAAGATTTGTGTAAGAAGAACGTGCATCTTTGATTTTGTCGGTTGAAACTATGCGACCCGACGGCCGAGAATCTGATTTCTAATATTGGACGCAATGCGCCGCGCTTCTTCCTCTAATTCAATGCGCGCCGCTTCCGTTTGCACGCTGATCTGGCTTTTCTCTCGGCTAATGTCTCCTTCTAAACTTTCACGCGCCGAAGCCAGCTTTTGCTGTCGTAAACGCAATGCCTCGGCCCTTTGCTCTTCCAAAAGCCGATAACTTTCTGTGCGCGCCGCCCGCAAGGTTTGCTCATAATGAGCCAATCTTTCATCGACGCTACGCAAAATGCCCTGAGCCTCGCCGGAGCTTCCCTTCGTACGACGCTCACGCTCATTCAAAATTCCACCAACGGGCCTGAATAAAATTCTATTGAGAACGAAGACCATCAGGATAATGATGGCAATGTGAAGAAAAAGGGTTCCATCCGGCACTAGTTGAATGGATTCTGCAAAAGCTAGGAAGATTGTCATGACGACGGACAGACCCCTGACCTCAATTGTATGTAATCCAAAGACAGCTAATCTGTTAGGTGCTAAAAAGGGTTGAGTTTAACATGCCATTTTACGACACGTCAACATAGAGGGATGTGAGGAGTAGAGTCAATGAGACCAACCTGTGCATTTATCACAGTTAGCAAACAGATTTCGCCTGTGCAAAAATCCCAAACCCTACTTTTGCTTATATTTAATCTCCATCAGCGCCTGTTCCAGCCAATAATTCGTAGATGCGCTGTAGATCATTATCGCTGTAGTACTCTATCTCTATCTTGCCGCCATTACCCGTTTGATTCGATATGATTTTAACTTGTGAACCGAACCTTCTTCTCAACTTTGATTCGGCAGCACGGACATTAGCATCTTCCACGCTTCTTGCTTTAACTGTTGCAACCGTTGCACTTACGCCTTCGACAATTTTCTTAATCGCCCGCTCGGTCTCGCGTACCGAAAGCCCTTGACTAATTATGCTGTTAGCTACTTTTCTTTGAATCTCAGGATCATCAACGCCAAGTAGTGCCCTTGCATGACCCATCGAAATTTTTCCCTGCTCCAGCAAACGTTGAATGTCGTCTGGCAAACGTAAGAGCCTAATATAGTTAGTAACAAAAGTGCGATCCCTTCCCACTCTTTGCGCGACCAATTCCTGCGTGAGACCTAAAGTTTCTATCAGACTTTTATAAGCATGCGCCTCCTCGATTGGATTTAGCTCCTGGCGTTGAATATTCTCAATAAGAGCTAGTTCAAGAATCTTATCGTCTGGAATATCGCGGACAATTGCCGGAACTCGATGCAGACCTGCTCTTTGTGCAGCCCGCCAGCGTCTTTCGCCCGCAATCAGCTGAAAACCATTTTCTCCAAAACGTCTGATTAAAAGCGGCTGAATGATTCCGTTAGCACGGATCGATTGAGCGAGTTCTTCCAGATGCTCTTCATCAAAATTTGTTCGGGGCTGAAGAGAATTTGGCTCAATTAAATCAATATCAACATCTATCAGCTCTTCACTAGTTGTCGCCGGAGAATCCGACAGCAGTGCGCTCAAGCCCCGGCCCAACGCTCTTCTTGTCATGCGCCATTATCTCCTTTGCAAGCTGAAGATAGCTTTCAGCACCCCTTGAACGGATGTCATAAAGTATTATCGGCTTTCCGTAGCTAGGGGCCTCAGCCAGACGAACGTTACGCGGTATCACGGTCTCCAAGACCTGACTTCCATAGAAATCCCTTAAATCGGCTGCTACTGCCGTAGAGAGATTTGTTCTCTCATCAAACATCGTCAGCAGAAGACCTTCGATAGATAGTCCGGGATTTAGCATCCGGCGGATGCGCGCCAGAGTGTCAAAAAGCTCGGTTACACCTTCAAGTGCATAATATTCACATTGAATAGGGACAAGAAGAGAATTCGCGCTTGTCAATGCATTGAGTGTTAGAAGGCCTAAGGAGGGAGGACAGTCAATAATTATATAGTCAAATTTATCAGCGACCGTGTGTAAAGCCTTTTTGAGCTTGAACTCACGTTGATCGGCATCTACCAATTCAACTTCAGCCCCAATGAGGTTTTTATCCGCGGGCAGAACCTTGAGGGCAGCCAACTCGGTTCCTTGAAAGACATTTTCTATTGGTTCATCCAACACGAGAACGTGATACAGGCTACGGCGAAAACTTCCACGTTGAATACCAACACCAGACGTAGCATTCGCTTGTGGATCCGCATCGACTAAAAGAACTTGCGTTTCAGAGACGGCTAGGGCAGCAGCCAAATTTACAGATGTGGTGGTTTTACCAACACCGCCTTTTTGGTTAGCCACCGCTATAATTTTGGTCATTGCATGCCCTCAGCAACGATTTTGGCTTTTCGCGTACAAACTACCACAAAAAATCTGCTTGCCACTACATTTTTATCAACGAGATATGTTTTCGCAGCGGGTAATCGAACAAACCCGGATGTTTCACGTGTCACATCTTTGAGGTGTGGCACGTGAAACATTCTATATTGCCGATTTTTTATGCAGCAGCTTTTAGTTTAAGGTGGAATAAGAGTGTAGTAAGCGCTCCGGCGGTCAGCCCTGGGATTCGGCGCGCCTGACCAAAAGTCTGCGGCTTGACCCTCTCAAGGCGCTCTACCATCTCATTTGATAAACCGCTTATCTGAGAATAGTTTAAGTAAGGAGAAATGCGTAATCCGTCATTATGATTGATTCGCTCGACAGTGCTTGTCTGTGAATTCAGATATCCTTTGTAAAGAAAATCTGCCAGAGCGGTCTCCAAATCAACCATGGGAGCCGAATTTTTTAATTCAAAGGGAAGCAAATCTTTAATAGCCTTGAATGGGATCGACGGGATGTGAACAAGTTGGGCTAGTGAAATAGAATCTCCTAAATCTTTTCCAGCCAGCGTAGAAAGAAGCATATATGCATTCTCAGAACGCCTTATTCGAGTTTGAATCAAAGCATTACTTAAACGGCGAACCCGATCTCGCCTCTGATTAAACTTCTCCCAGTCACTATCTCCTACAAGTCCGAATTTATGTCCGTATGACGAGAGACGAAGATCGGCCGTATCATGTCGAAGCTTTAAACGATGCTCTGCGCGGGAAGTAAACATGCGGTACGGCTCATCGACTCCATGAGTAATCAAATCATCGATCAGCACGCCGATGTACGCCTCCTCACGCGTGAGTTGAAAACCATCACGCCCCTGCACAAAAAGAGCCGCGTTAATGCCAGCCATAAAACCTTGGCATGAGGCTTCTTCATACCCGGTAGTTCCATTGATCTGCCCCGCCAAGAAAAGGCCATTCAGCCGCCTCGTCTGCAAAAAAGGATTAAGCTCTCTTGGATCGATGAAATCGTACTCGATAGCATAACCGGGACGAATGATTCTTGCTTCTCCAAGCCCATGAATTTTATGAACCAATTCTTGTTGAAGCTCTGAAGGCAGTGAAGTAGAGAATCCGTTTAGATAAACCTCATAAGTATTATGTCCTTCAGGTTCAAGAAAAAGCTGGTGGCGGGTCTTATCCGGGAACTTAACAACCTTATCCTCAATCGAAGGACAATAGCGAGGCCCAATACCTTTGATCTGACCGGAATATAATGGCGATTCGTTTAGATTGTTGCGGATGGTGCTATGAACATCATCATTTGTATATCCGATAAAACAGTTAATTTGTTCCTGCTCAATAGTTTCCGTCGAAAAAGAGAAGGGAACTGGATTCTCATCAGCAGGTTGCGGATCAAACGCGTCCCAATCAATCGTTCGACCATCAAGACGTGGTGGTGTCCCTGTCTTTAAGCGACCGAGCGGAAAACCATACTTCTTTAGATTCTCTGCAAGTTCGGTTGAAGCTGGCTCGCCCGCACGACCTGCCATGTAAGTGCGACGACCAGTATGTATAAGCCCGTTGAGAAAAGTGCCGGTCGCAATAATGACGGCTTTAGCCTGAAGTCTTCGCGTATCCTGCAGCTCAACGCCACAAACCTCTTCATTTTCAACAATTAAATCAACAACAAGTCCCTGCCTGAGATGTAAATTCGGTGTCTCTTCTAAAACAAGGCGCATCTCTGATCGATAAAGCGAGCGATCTGCCTGTGCACGCGGAGCCTGTACGGCAGGGCCGCGCGAGCGGTTCAACAACCGGAATTGAATTCCTGTCCGGTCAATAACGCGGCCCATGATGCCGCCCAGAGCATCAATCTCACGGACAAGATGGCCTTTGGCAATGCCGCCAATAGCCGGATTACAAGACATCTGACCTATCATGTCCAGATTGAGCGTCACCAGAGCAGTCTGCGCGCCCATACGAGCGGCGGCTGAAGCTGCCTCGCAGCCTGCATGACCGGCACCAATGACAACCACATCAAAAGCCTCATCAAAACTCATCTCTGTCATCCTTTAGACCATGAATCGCCTGAATCAAATAACTCTTTTGTTTGCAACAAGTTACAAGCATCATGTATTTACAAAATATAGATGTCCATGAGTAATGTATTTGAAAATATCGGGGAAGCAAAGAATAGGCGCAGTTAATGCAAAGTGCAAGATTAGGTATTGAGTGACACGGCAAGTTATACACAGCGCGTGCTCATTTTCGGGCGAGCAGAATAGTTTGTCACTTATAAGGCTTTGGGATACTCAAGAATTATTTTAACCAATTAAATTTCTTTTACTATTCGCTCAAGCTTAAAAACAGGGCTGCCGATAAATCGTTTGACCACGACGACAAAGTTATGGTCCACCTCTCAATATCGTCCTGGAGACCAATTCATTATGCCAGATGATCTGCATCTAGTTACTTTTCGAATCGGCACGGAGATTTTCGGTGTGCCTATTTCAAGCGTGCAGGAGATCGTGAGAGTGCCTCAGATCACCCGCATCCCGCAGTCGCCTGAGTTTGTTGAAGGCGTGGTCAACCTCAGAGGGCGCATCATCCCCGTCATTGATATGCACAAACGCCTTGGTCGGCAGCGATCTGACAGTGAGGGAAGAGACATCAAGAATCGCATCCTTGTGGTCGAGGCTGGGAGGATGCTGATCGGTGTCATCGTAGATGCTGTGGAGGAGGTCATCAAGCTCTCGGAGGAGCGCGTGGAAGCCGCTCCGGCGATGGTTGCCGGGATCGACAATCAGTATCTAAAGGGTATCGGCAAGCTGGAAGAACACCTGCTTATCCTAATTGACATTGAGAAGATTCTCAGCATCGACGAGGTGTCGGAGATCATTGGAATGGATTGTGTTGCCGCATGAGGCAGCTTTTAAGAACAATCGCTAATTGTCATCGAGCTCAAGATCATCGTTTGTCCTAACACGTCAAACGAGTAGTTGAAGCCATTAACAATCCGCGACACTTATTCATTCTTCGGCTTATCGAGCACGACGCAGTAGTGGTAGCGGAACCAGGACAGGTGCCATATCTGGCTACGAGCAATCCTAGGGCTGCAAGGTAGGTTTTGTCTCTGACTGGTTTACGGGCAGGAATCGTTTCGGTTATGTAACGCCGGGATTCTCCTTCTCCGTTTCGACAAGGAGCTTGTTATATGCCGGCTACGGCATAGGCAACCAAGGGCGCAAGAATAACGCTTTATTCCTCTATTACGGGATAACATTCTGAAACTCTGTGCCTTAACTTACTAAAGTATGCTGCATTTACACTTACTACATGCAGCGGACTCTTTTTATCGTCAGGTCTTTTTTCGCCGAAGGTTCAGAAAAAGATGCCGTCCTTAAGCGGGATCAATGTAGAACAGCAATCAAAGCTTTGTTTTTTCAGTTCGCTTAAGTCGAACTTAAGTCGGATTATAAAGTTGAGTTTTGTGTGTTGCTGGGGCAAGACTTGTATCTGCCCCAGCAAATGTGTGTAAGCGTCTTAGTCGACGCGCGCCGGATCGATTCTTTCGGCCAGCTTGCTATGACGATAGCCGTAGAGGAAATAGAGCACGAGCCCGATGGCGAGCCAGATAAGGAAGCGTATCCAGTTGGTAATGCCAAGCTCGGTCAAAAGATAGCCGCACGAGAGCAAGCCTAGCACGGGAATGAGCGAGAGGCGTTTGAGGAAACAGAGAATGGCGAGCGCGCCCGAGAGGACGACGTAGATAAGCATCGGTATTTCGTGCTTAAAGACTTCCCAGCCGCTAATGGTCTGGCCGTCGACAACATCTGTAAAAGTAAAATAGTTGACGAGAGTCTCTCGATAGAAGATGTAGAAGATGAGCCATGCGCCGACGTACATTGCCGGGACGATGTAGCGCGAGTCGATGTAAGGGACGTATTTGCTCGAATCGCGTGCGCCGCCTCGATTGATGAGAAGCACGCCGCCCGAGACAAGTACGAAAGCGAAGAGCGTGCCGATGCTCGTCAAATCGGTGACTTCGGTCAGATTCATAAAGAGCGCAGGGACGGCGACGAGCATGCCCGTCATCAGCGTCGAGAACCAGGGGGTTTTGAATCTCTTATGAATCGATGAAAAGATTGCCGGCAGCAGTCCGTCGCGCGACATCGCCATCCAGATGCGCGGCTGTCCGAGCTGAAAGACGAGCAGAACGGTCGTCATCGCGACGACCGCAGAGATTGCTACCACGCCGCGCAGCCACGTCAAGTTCGCTCCGTCAGGCCCAAAAACGAAGGCCAGAGGGTCGCCCACCTGAAGCTTTGTGTAGCTAACCATTCCAGTTAAAACAAGCGCGATGGCGACGTAGAGCACCGTGCAGATGATGAGCGAGAAGATCATCCCCAAGGGCAAGTCGCGGCGCGGGTTCTTGCATTCTTCGGCGGTCGTCGTAATCGCATCAAAACCGATATATGCGAAGAACACTCCGGAGACTCCTTTCAAGACTCCACCGATGCCGTTTGGTGCAAACGGATTCCAATTCTCCGTGTTGATGTAGAACGCGCCGACGATGATGACGAGAAAGATAATAGCGAGCTTGAAAATGACCATCGCGTTTGACGCGCGCTTCGACTCGCGTATGCCGACATAGACGAGCGCCGTCACAATGACGACGATGACGAGCGCAGGGATATCGGCCACGATGCGTAGAGACCCGATGGCGGG
>CBDUCU010000150.1:0-8195 GCA_965365725.1 uncultured bacterium
CTCGACCTCTTCGCGGTGTTTATCTGCGTGTTCGACTGGCGTATCAATGATGGCGCTCATAACAAAAATCGTCTCCCGATCTTTAGCATTGAAGGATGGACGCGCGGGGAAGTGTGAAGGAGCGAAAAGTATCTGTAGGCCGAAGACTACCGAAAGCACCCGCCCTCACTCACAAAACCCTCGCTCGAAAAAGCTCGCCCGCCGCAAAATGGGCCGGGCGTGTGTGCAGCCGGGTTTTGATTGTAACACCGCGCGCGCAGACAGCAAAAAGGCCCTGCGACCAACCGTGATAACGATCAGCCGCAGGGCTATCTCAAAGCAGAAGTCCGTAACGATAAACAAACTAAAGACGATTGCTGATCAGCTCATCGTTTATCGTTAAGGACTTCGGCATTTCCTTATTGATTAGCTGACGGCGTTGCTTGCCGCCGTCACGTCGGAAGACGAGCCACTCTTACTCGCATCCTTTGATGAAGAAGCGTTAGGAGAAGACGAAGACGTGCCGGTCGTCGATGCAGTTGAGCCGGATGCATCGGTCTTGCTCGTACCCGCGCCGCCCGGTTTGTCCTGCGCTTCGCGCAACTGAATCATGCGGCAGCTTCCCTCGAAGGCCGCGCCCTGTTCAATGACGAGAGCAGGAGTCTGGATATTGCCGATGACGCGTGCGACCCGGCCCATTTCGATGCGCTTCGAGGCGATGATGTCGCCGTTGACAGTCCCGAAGATTTGCGCGACGGCGACTTCGACGTTGGCATCGACCTGCCCGTTTGTCGAGACGATCAGCGTGCCGTCGGCGGAGCTGACGCGGCCCGACAGGTGTCCGTCAACCCTGAGCATGCCCTTAAAGCTCGCCTCGCCCGTGAGGGTCGTGCCGTTGCCGACAAAGCCCGCAAGTGTGCCCTCTTTGATGTCGCGCGCAAGCGCGTCGCTTTCGCTGACGGCGCGCGTGGTAGTCGCGGTCTGCGGCGACGACTGGTAATAGTCCGTACCGCTTGACGCGGGCGAAGAGGCAGAGGAGGACGCAGATGAGCCGTAGGCCGAAGAGGAACTTTGCGGTGTGTGATCGGCAGTCTCGTCAGCGTGCGTCGAATCTTTCGGATTTTTTCCCGGTCTGAACATGGCGCTGTCTTCTCCCTAAAAGCTTTCTCTAATGGGTTCTCGTCAGAAGGCGTAAAATGCTTTCGGCGACGAGATAAATATACGCCGCGCGCGCGACGCTTTTTTGGGTACGCTCAGGTCTTCAGGATGAAATAAAGCCGGAAGGGCTTGTGTTTTCCGCCCCCTCGTAGAGGGCCGATTGAAGTTCACCGAAAAACCTTCGGTAAGCGCCGCAAATAATAAGCCTCGCGCCGCAGTCGTGTCTAGTTAAATTCCGGCGCGGCATAAGACGCTTCAATTCTCGAGCCTGATCGTTGTGCTTGACAACGCGCACGTCGCGCGCACAATACGGCACGAAGCAAGAATTCATTTTCTCAATAGCTCTATTCTCAAACCGGAGGTCTTCTCTGAGATGTCAGGCAAGATGGTTGAATTCCCGAGCGACGGTCGGACGACGAGCGGCTATTTGAGTATGGCGGAAACGGGCAGGGGGCCGGGCGTGATCGTCATACAGGAATGGTGGGGGCTTGTCCCGCACATCAAAGACGTGTGCGACCGCTTTGCGCGAGAGGGCTTTACCGCGCTTGCGCCAGACCTTTATCACGGCGAAGAGGCGCGCTCGCCCGACGAAGCCGGCAAGCTGATGATGGCGCTCAACATCGAAGTGGCCGAGCGCGACCTGCGCGGCGCAATCGAATATCTGGCGCAGCATGAAGCGACCGAAGGCGAACGAGTCGGCACTGTGGGTTTTTGCATGGGCGGCGTGCTCTCGCTTTTTGCCGCCGCAAAAAATCCCGAGCGCGTCGGCGCGTGCGTCGTCTTCTACGGCATTCATCCAAAGGTCGATCCCCCGCTCGAACGCCTGCGCGCGCCTGTGCTTGGGTTTTACGCCGAACGCGACGAGTTTGTGCCGCCCGCAGCCGCGCGCGCTCTCGAAGCGAGATTGAAAGAGCTTGGCAAACAGGCCGAGTTTGACATCTATCCCGGCACAGACCACGCCTTCTTTAACGACGCGCGTCCGGAAGTTTACGACGCTCAGGCCGCCGGGGATGCGTGGCGACGCACTGTGAGCTTTTTCCGTGAGCATCTCGGTTGAGCAAGTCAGAAGTATAGAGAGTCGTTTGACTCTGCCCGTCTCATTCGACGACGTGCCATACTTCAAAAATCAGTTTCGCGGCGACCTCGTCGTTGCGCGCGGAGTGATCTACTACTTTCCGCACACAAACGTCGAGGCCGAAAGGTCGCGCAAAAAGATCGGGCCAGCCGACGCTATTGATTTCGGCGCTCAGTTTCTTGGAACGATAGGAGAGTTTATAGGTCTCTTTGGTTTGGGAAAGGCCGTTTACAACAGGACGGAGAATTTCAGACGGAAGCTGCGCAAGCCGACAATAAATCGTCCGCGTCTGTGCGAAAAAGGTCTCTGGCCGGTCAATGGTTCTCGCGAAAATATAGAAAGGCTTCTTGACGCATACATCGCTGCCGAGAAGAGCAATCCTCCGCAACTAACTGACTATCAATTTTCGTTGCCAAAGCCGATGCGTTTTTCTCATTCACAGGTCAACCGAATGCGTGTCAAATTCGGCAGTCTCAGATTCGACACCGAATTCGACAACCACGACTTTACGGTCGGCTTGCGGCGACAAAAACTCTTGCGCGAAGCTTTGCGCGAGGGAGAGTTTCTCTAACGTCCAAGTCAAAAATCGATGTGGTTAATCCAGTGGGCTAAATCGCGTTCGAAGAGTAACGAGTTCGGCGTGCCGATTCCGAATTTCGCAAAGGTGACGGACGCGCTCTATCGCGGCGCGCTTCCTGACGCGGAAGGCTATCGCGCGCTTGAAAGTCGGCTTCGAGTGCGGCGCGTGTTGAGCATCATCGAGCATGAGAGCGAAGAGGATTGTCGTCTCGCACTCGCCAACGGGATCGAGGAATGGCATCACATCGCTTTTTCAGACCGCCATGCGCCCGAAGAGGCGAGCGTCCGTCGTTGGCTCGACTACATTCGCACGTCCGAAACAAACGGCGCGGTCTTTACACACTGTCGCGGCGGACGGCATAGAACGGGCGTGCTCGTCGCAGTCTTGCGCGTTACGGATTGCGGCTGGACGCGCGAGCAGGCTTTTGACGAGATGAAAAAGTATGGCTGGTATTCGGCGCTCGGACACGAGCCGCTTCTCAAATGGTTCTTCGACGAATTCGACCCAAAGGATTACGCATGATTTTTTGTTGAGAGCGCAAGGCGACCGAGCTGGTCGATGCGTTCGCGCAAGGCGGGCGTAAAGATTTCGACCTCTTCTTCGGTCGCGCCGCTTGCTCGAAGACCTTCTCTCAATTGCTCGTCCGTGATGCGCCCGACGTATCTGTAAATCCAGCGCACGTCTTCGACCGTCAAACCTTCGGTCGCCTCTTCGGTGCGTTGGCCGAGATAGCCCCATTCGATGCGCCCTTCGTCATCGACGCTTTTGATAAAATCCGCGTTCTGCTCTGCGAACCCCGCAGCGTCCCACTTGGTTCTAAAACCAACAACGGCCCAACGGCCCATCGACGCGCCCCAGTCGATGATCAGATAACGCGCCTCGCGCCGCCCCCATTTCAAAGGATAGTGAAAGATTGCCGTGTTCGAGCCGCGCGCCACGTCGCGCACGTCCTTGTTGTCCCAGTTTGAGATGAGCATCAGGACGATCTTTAGGCCGTTCAATTCGCGCGTCCCGACAAAAGGATTGTCGTCCCAGGACCAGCCATGCTCGTCAAAGAGTTTTTCAACGCCGGGCTCATCCAGCTCAAACCGCGCGTCGACAAAACTACAGTCCTCTGCGCTGACGCACTCGCGCGCGCGCGTCAAATCTTTTGCGCCTTCGATACGGCCTGACGCGACAAAGTAGTTCTTCTCGACGTGATAGCCTGCGGCCCAGGCAAGGCGCGACGAGAAGGTTTCTGAGCGCACCTCGTCGCCCCACTTGACGCGCCACGTGCGCCCGCGCGCGTCGCGCACCGACATGCACGGACTCGACCCGGCGATATGTTCTTCGACGAAATGAAAGGGCCCGCCCGCAAAATCCAGAGTTTCAACCGTGCCGGGGTCGCGCCAGATTGATCTGCGACGCGCAATGCGCGGTTGCGGCGCAGCCGCCGCCAGTTTATAGCGAGACTTGAGCCACCAGAAGAGATAGACGGAGAGAAAACCAATCGCTACGCCGATGATAACTGAGGCGACGATTGTCGCCGGTTTTGGCATCAATAAAAATGGCATCAGCCGCAGACTTTAACAGCGCGTCTTCACAAAATGATTGTGAGCCAAGGGCGACGACAGTGATTTGTTTACTGCTGAAGCTATAGGCAGATCATTAACCACACAGGCACAGCAGACACAGTTCAATCAAAAAACTGCGTCTCAGTGCCTCTGTGGTTAATTGTCCTTGCTCATTTGAAAAAAGCGACCACTCTTTTTGAACTTATCCACCTTGAGCGCCGTATGAACACCCCGGAAACGAAATTCAAGCGCCTTTCCGCTCCCGGCGGACGACTCTTTCAATGAGAGGGTCGGCATGTGATGGCCATGAACTAGAACACACTTAATCCACGAAGCCGCACCGATTCGCACGACAAACAGGCGCGCGCCAAAGCCGCTCACGCCTTAAGAAGTCGCGCGTGCGCACGCGTGTCGCTGGCGTGGATTTTTTTGCGCGCACGCGAGACCTCGCATCAACTCTTCTTTTCCAGACACAAGGATTTTTTATGAGCGAATTAAAAGAACTTGAAGCGACACATTTGCCGCCCGCGCAGGACGGGGCAGGCGCGTTCAGGCGTGCGCTGCGAACGACGCGCGAGGCCGTCACGGGCAGCCATCAGGATTTCACAAAAGGCAGTATTAGCCGCGCCATCTTTTTGCTCGCCGTACCGATGATCCTTGAGATGTTGATGGAATCTCTGTTCGGGATTGTCAACGTCTTCTGGGTGTCGAGTCTCGGCGCGGAGGCGGTCGCAACCGTCGGTCTGACGGAATCGATGCTGACGATTATCTTTGCGGTCTGCATCGGTCTGAGCATTGCGACGACGGCGACCGTCGCGCGGCGCATCGGCGAGAAAAACCCTGAAGCTGCCGGCGAGACGGCGGCGCAATCGATCATGCTCGGCTCGATCGTCGCGCTTGTCATCGGCGCTGTGGGGTTTATCTATGCGCCGGAGCTTCTCCGTTTAATGGGCGCGTCCGAGGCGGTCGTTGCACACGGCGCGGGCTACCCGCGCGTGATCTACGGCTCGAACATCGTCATCATGCTGCTGTTTCTCAACAACGCCGTCTTTCGCGGCGCTGGAGACGCAGCCGTAGCGATGCGCGCGTTGTGGCTTGCCAATCTGGTCAACCTCGTCCTCGACCCTTGTTTGATCTTCGGCCTCGGCCCGTTTCCCGAAATGGGCGTGACCGGCTCCGCCGTTGCAACGACCATCGGGCGCGGGCTGGGCGTGGCTTTTCAACTCTGGATTCTTTTGAGCGGGCGCGGGCGCGTTACCGTCAAACTCGCACAGATGTTTCCGCACCCCGGCGTGATGCTCAAGCTTTTGCGCACGTCTCTGGGCGGCATACTTCAGTTGCTCGTTGCAACCGCAAGCTGGGTCGCGCTGATGCGCATCGTCGCTCTTTCGGGCGAGGCGGCTGTCGCGGGCTACACGGTCGCCTTGCGCATCATCGTCTTTACGATCTTGCCGTCGTGGGGAATGTCGAATGCGGCGGCGACCTTAGTCGGGCAAAATCTCGGCGCGGGAAGTCCTGAGCGCGCGGAGCGAAGCGTGTGGCTTTCGGCCTTCGCCAACGCATGTTTTTTGGGCGCGGTTAGCATACTCTTTATCGCCATCCCCGAAAGGCTCATCAACATCTTTACGACCGACCCGGAGGTTGTCGCATATGGAGTGAGTTGTCTGCGTCTCGTCTCTTACGGCTACGTCTTTTATGCCTACGGCATGGTCGTCGTCCAATCCTTCAACGGCGCGGGCGACACATACACGCCGACCATCATCAACTTTTTCTGCCTCTGGCTTGTGCAGATACCGCTTGCATACTTTCTGGCGACCTCGTTCGGCATGCAGGCGCGCGGCGCATTCCTCGCCATCACCGTCGCCGAATCGCTGCTCGCCGTCGTCAGCATCTTTGCTTTCCGACGCGGGCGATGGAAAGAGCGCAAGGTTTAATTAACATTGGATGGGCAGGATGAACGGGATAAGCAAGAAATGATGAACGATGTGTGCTGAATGAAGGAGAGCCTGCTTTTTATTCATCACTGCCGCGTTTATCGTTCATCATTTGCCTTAAATCCTGCGCATCCTGTCCATCCATGTTAATTTCCTCTCTTTGACGTGTTGCGTTGCGTTGTTGTAGTTTTTTGCGCGCTCTCTGAAGTACAAGACTTTCGAGCGGCCCGTGCGCTCAAGGCTTCCGTCCTCCCGAAAAAGAAGCAAAGCCCGCGAAGGTGTTTCTCCGATGATTATTGCTCTCGGCTCGTCACGTGCGGCCAAGATCGTGGCCGTTCGCGCGGCATGCGCGCGCTTCGGGACAATCGACCCTGCTTGGAGCAAGGCCGAAGTCGTCGCGCGCGCGGTCGAGTCGAGCGTACCATTGATGCCTTTAACCGACATGCAGTTGATGCGCGGGGCAAAGACGAGGGCTGAGGCCGCGCGCGAGGTATTGCGCACGGAGGGTGTGAGCGCAGATTTCTGCGTCGGACTGGAAGGCGGTTTTCATTCAACCGTTTTCGACGGCGTGCGCCAAACTTTCCTGCGCGGCTGGGCGTTTGCTTCTGACGGCGAGCGCGGCTATTTCGGCGCCGCGCCTTCGATCACAGTGCCGCCGGAGATTGTGCGTCGCGTCGAGGGACAAAACCGGGAGCTTGGCGATGTCGTCGACGAAGTTGTGGGAGCAACCGATGTGCGCAGTCGGCAGGGAGCATGGGGGATTCTCTCGCGCGATTTGCTGACTCGCGCGCAGAGTTTTGAGTCTGCTCTGATTGCGGCCTTCGCGCCTTTCTACAACGCACGGCTTTATCCTTAAGAATTTTTTGTCAAAGGCTTTTTATCCAAAATGGATCAACTCACCGCACAGGGCAACGACGAACACATCGCTCGTCTTCACACACAGACCGGCTGGATCGAAGTCATCGCCGGCTCGATGTTTTCAGGCAAGTCGGAAGAACTCATCCGGCGTTTGCGCCGCGCGCGAATCGCGCGTCTTAAAGTGCAGGTCTTCAAACCCGAGATCGACATCCGCTTCTCGCGCGACCACATCGTTTCTCATTCCGAGATGCGACACGAATCCTGCGCGGTTAAATCCGCCGCAGACATTCGAGCTCTTGTCGAACCGACGACCGAAGTGGTCGGCATCGACGAAGGGCAGTTCTTTGACAACGACCTTGTTGACGTAGCAAACGAGCTGGCCGACAGGGGCGTGCGCGTCGTCATCGCCGGACTCGATCAGGACTACACGGGACGACCGTTCGGCCCGATGCCGCAGCTTTTAGCCATCGCCGAATACATCACCAAGACGCACGCCATTTGTGTGCGCTGCGGGCAGCCCGCAAACTATTCACAGCGCACCGTCCACGTCGAAGGCCAGGTCGTCGTCGGCGCATCGGACGCTTACGAGGCGCGCTGCCGTCGCTGCTTCGTTCCACACGCCGACGCACCGACGGTCTATCTGGAAGGGTGAATGAAAAACAGGAAGACAGGAGTCAGAATAAACGCTGTCTCGCTTCTGACTCCTGACTTCTGACTCCTGTCTTCTTATTCCGCCTTCCGCGTTGTTTTGTGCTATTCTCCTCGCCGGAACACAACCCCCCCCGTGAAAAATGGAATGCTCGTAAATCCACGCTCTTACAGTTGAGGAGAATACTGCCATGCGTCTGTCAAAAATCTTCTTTGGCATTTGCACGCTCGCGCTCGCCGTTGCGGGCGCAGCCTGCACGGGTCAGCCCGCCGCAAACTCAAACACAACGGCTGGTGCAAACACCGCCGCGCCGAACGTCAACACCGCGCCTTCGACAAACGCCGCGCCCGCTTCGCCTGCCGACACTGGCGGCGTTGGAGCTTCGGCGCGCGAGCCGCAGACCTATCGC
>CBDUCU010000151.1:0-8192 GCA_965365725.1 uncultured bacterium
AGGCGTTCCGGCGGAGGCTCTCGCCGGTCAAAGCGCCGGTGCTGCCGTTGCGGTCGGAACAGCATCCGCCGATGCTTCATCTGCAACGACGCAACAGCAATCTGCGCCGGTTGACGTTGAAGCGTTGCGCGCACGGCTCGCCGAACTCAACACGCAGTTGACCGCCTCGCAGGGCGAAACGCCTCTGATGCAGGCGACGGTCAACTCGCAATCCATCGCCGAAGTCATTTCGGGTTGGACGGGTATTCCCGTCGGCAAGATGCTGGCCGATGAGATCAACGCCGTCATCCATCTCAAAGATACTCTTGAGAAGCGCGTCATCGGTCAATCGCACGGACTCGATGCCATCGCGCAGCGCATCCGCACGGCGCGCGCCAACCTGACAGACCCGCGCCGCCCTGTCGGTGTCTTTCTCCTCGTCGGCCCTTCGGGCGTTGGTAAGACCGAGACGGCGCTGACGCTTGCCGACACGCTCTACGGCGGCGAGCGCAATCTCGTCACTATCAACATGAGCGAATATCAAGAGGCGCACACGGTTTCAAGCCTCAAGGGTTCGCCTCCGGGCTATGTCGGCTACGGCGAGGGCGGCGTGCTGACAGAAGCCGTCCGCCGCAAGCCCTATTCGGTTGTGTTGCTCGACGAAGTTGAAAAAGCGCACCCCGATGTGATGGAGCTTTTCTATCAGGTCTTCGATAAGGGTATGCTCGAAGACGGCGAAGGACGCGAGATAGATTTTAAGAACACGGTCATCCTTCTCACGTCGAACGTTGCTACCGACACGATGATGAAAGTTTGCGCCGACCCCGATACGCGCCCCGACCCGGAGGCTTTGGTCGAAGCGATTCGTCCTGAGCTGATTAAGGTCTTCAAACCGGCTCTACTGGGTCGCATGGTGGTCGTTCCTTACTATCCGATCTCGGATGAAGCAATGCGCGAGATTATTCGCCTCAAGCTCGGACAGGTCAGGCGGCGAATGGAAGAGAATCACGGCGCGGAGTTTTCCTACGACGACGCGGTGATCGATGAGATCGCCAATCGCTGCAAAGAGGTTGAATCGGGCGCGCGCAACGTCGATCACATCTTGACAAGGACGCTTCTGCCCGAAATGTCGGGCGAGTTTCTATCTAGGATGGCGACGGGGCAACCCGTGACAAGCGCGCGCGTAAAGGTCGGCGAAGGCGGGCGGTTCACTTACGAGATTGCGTAAATAAAGATGTGTGCGGGGCCGCCGCACGGCCCGTCAAGTTAAAAAAAGTTGCGGCGGCCTCGTAGAGGGAGAAACCGGATGGGTGATTACACTCAAGCGAACAGGCTGATCTCAGTCCATACGCCGCTCGGCGATGACGTATTGTTGTTGGAGCGCTTTCGCGGTCAGGAGGGCGTTTCCCGGCTCTTCAGTTTTGACCTTGAGATGCATTCGGAGAACCGTCAAATCGCGTTTGACTCAATCGTCGGTAAACCGGCGACCATCCGCGTCACGCTGGCCGATGGAAGCGTGCGTTACATCAATGGCATCATCTCCTCTTTCTGGCAGGGCGGCACCTCTTTTCAAGGGCTGTTTCAGTATCACGCGCAACTCGTCCCCTGGTTCTGGCTTCTGACGCGCACCAGCGACTGTCGCATCTTCCAACAGATGACCGCGCCTGAAATCATCGAAAAGCTCTTTCAGGAGCATGGCTTCAAAGACTTCAGCCTCAGACTCAACGGCAGTTTCCGCAAGCGCGAATACTGTGTGCAGTATCGCGAAACGACCTTCAACTTTATCTCGCGTCTGATGGAAGAAGAAGGCATCTTCTACTTCTTCGAGCACGCGCAGGATAAACATACGCTTGTGCTCGCCAACGTGCCCGATAAGTTTCAGCCCTGCCCGAATCAAACAAAGGCGCGCTATGAATCGATTGGAGGCGTTGGCGCTCAAGAGGACGTGGTGACGGATTGGAGCGCCGGACAAGAGGTTCGACCCGGTAAATACACCGTCACTGACTTCAACTTCGAGACCCCTCTGCTGGATTTGACCGCACAGGTCACGGGCAAGGATTCGCGCGGCTACGAGATATACGATTTTCCCGGCGAGTATGCGAAGAAGGACGAGGGCGAATCTCTGGTCGGCGTGAGGATGCAGGAAGAGGAATCACCTCTGATGGTCGTGACAGGCTCCGGCACTTGCCGCGCCTTTACTTCCGGTTACAGGTTTGAGCTCAAGGAGCATTACCGCCGCGACTTTAATAAAGCCTATACGCTCATCTCCATCCGGCATTCATGCGAACAGGGGATGGAGTTTCGCAGCGGCGCGGATCCAAGCGCAGATTTTAGATATACAAATCACTTTCAGTGTATCCCGCACACGGTGCCCTACCGACCGCCGCGCACAGCGCCCGTTCCCGTTGTCGAGGGCACGCAGACGGCCATCGTCGTCGGCCCTTCGGGCGAGGAGATTTATACGGACAAGTACGGGCGCGTCAAGGTTCAATTCCACTGGGACCGTGAGGGCAAATACAACGAGAACAGCTCCTGCTGGGTCAGAGTCTCGCAGAACTGGGCGGGCAAGCGTTGGGGCGCGATGTTTATTCCGCGCATCGGTCAGGAGGTGATCGTCGATTTTGTCGAAGGCGACCCCGACCGTCCGATCATCACGGGCCGCGTCTATAACGCCGCTTCAATGCCGCCCTACGCGCTCCCCACGCATATGACGATGAGCACCATCAAGAGCTATTCGTCTAAGGGCGGAGGCGGCTTTAACGAGTGGCGCTTTGAAGACAAGAAGGGCAAAGAACAAATCTTTATCCATGCGGAGAGAAACAAAGACATCCGCATCAAAAACGACCTGTTTGAGTGGGTCGGCAACGACAGCCACCGCATCATCAAGAAGAGCCACTACGAGCACATCGAGGGGCATCAGCACTTCATCATCGACAAGGACGACCTCGAGCACGTTAAGGGCGACCGCGACACAAAGGTTGACGGCAACCGCGTCGAAGAAGTCGTCGGCAATCGTCATCTAAAGGTCACGGGAAACAAGGTTGAGCTGGTCAGTAGCAACAAGAGCGTCAAAGTCTCTGGTGATCTCAAAGAGGAAGTCACCAAAAAGGTCTCGCTCAAGGCCGAAGACCTCCATCAGAAGACTAAAACATCAGTCGCGATTGATTCGGGCCAAACCATTCACATCAAGGCCGGGATGACCTGCGTCATTGAGGCCGGCATGCAACTTTCGCTCAAGGTGGGCGGCAACTTTATCGACATCAGCCCGGCGGGCGTAACCATCACGGGCACGATGGTCTTGATCAACAGCGGCGGTGCAGCCGGTTCGGGTGCGGGCTGCGACCCGAAAGCGCCCGAAGCGCCCGAAGCGCCGGATAAACCCGAAAAAGCTCTGGTAGCCGACAACGCCGAACCCGGTCAGGCGGTAGAAATGCCGCCGCCGAAGAGGCCGCGTCCGGTGACGACCTACAGCCCTGCGGCCATCGTGATGAAAGACGCGGCGGCCAACGGGACTCCGTTCTGCGATATATGACCGGAGTAAACTTTTAGCGGCCCGTGCGGTCGCACTGACAAAATGATAACTGACGAACTCTTTATCGCGGCGAAAGACCAGATCTTCGTCGAAGAAGCGGCGCATCACTACGCGGTGCTCGACGGCGCATCTATTCCTGGCCTGTTAGAAAAACTCTACGGCCTTCAGCCCGAACACGCCTGTCTCTTTAGCGGCGAACTGGAGCCGGATATCGAAGAGGTCGCCCCTTACGTTGTCCGACTAGATTACGATTCGGAGTTTGCCGACTGGTTGATCGGCGACGGTTGGGGCGATCATTGGGGCATCTTCGCCACTTCGGATGCAGAGCTTTGGCAGATGCGCCGTCATCTCAAAAAATTTCTGCGCGTTTATGATGCGGAAGGTAAAGCGATGCTCTTTCGCTATTACGACCCGCGCGTTTTGCGTCTGTACTTGCCAACATGCAATGCTGCCGAGTTGGAGACCGTCTTTGGCCCCGTCACAAGCTACGCGCTCGAAGCCGACGATCCGAACAAGCTTTTGCGGTTTCGTCTAAATCAGAGAAAATTAGAACAAGAGAGCGTGTTGCTCGAGCCAAAGGATTATTAAAATCCTCAGACCAGCGCTAGCTACTAACGGAGAATTCAAGCGATGCCGCCAGCAGCCAGATTAACAGACATGCACACCTGTCCGATGGTGACGGGCGTAGTGCCGCACGTTGGCGGGCCGATCCTCCCGCCCTGTTGTCCGACGGTTTTCATCGGATTTCTACCGGCTGCGCGCGTCACAGACATGGCGACCTGCGTCGGCCCGCCCGACGTTATCGCCAAAGGTTCGGCCACAGTGATGATCGGCGCCCTGCCCGCCGCGCGCATCGGCGATATGACCGTGCACGGCGGCGTGATCGTCATGGGCTGCCCCACCGTCATGATTGGGGGTTAGCTTCAAACGTTTCAGAGATGACGAGCAAGAGGTGAGATGTTGGCGCGGGCCTGACCGTCGTATAGCGTTTGGGCGAGCGCAACGGTTGCTAGCCTTCAAAAGCTTCTCCCATCCGTCCCGAGCCAGTAAATAAAATCCATTTTATCCCAGAGAGTTTTTATGCCCAATAATCTGCAGAGACCAATCGATACGGCGGCGGCGGAAAAAGCCAATAAAGCCCTTAACGACAAACACCCCGAACTGAAGAAGCGGGAACTCACGATGGACGACAAGGATGCCGCGCTGCGTGAGGAGTGGGTCAAGCTCTATCTTGCAAACGGCGGGAAGACCGACGAGACGATAGGCGAAACAATCGGCAAGGCTTTGGACAAAGTTGCCTCGTTTTTTAAGAAGGCGGAACCGACTCCCGCGCAGCCATGCCCGCCCTTCAAAAAGGGCGACGACGTTTACATCGTGGCGATTGAAATTTTGGACGGCTCCGACACCGTCGTCTTAGGCTCGAAGGGAATGCATTACGTCAATCTTCCCGGCGACGACAAGTGGAACGACCCGCCGAAGGTCAAAAATAAAGACCGTCAAACGCAAAAGCCCCGCGTCCGCGTCAGATTCAATAAGCCCTGCACCGAGACCTTCAAGGTCAAGCTCAAACTCGGCGCACACTCCGCCTACACGACCAACGAAGAAGGGCGCAACGGAAATTTTCTTTACGAAAAGACTGAGCTATCGTTTACCACAGACCCCGACGGCAAGAAGATCTTTAACGATCTGCAAATCACATCCGCCGGAAAAGACGTCTACTCCTACACCGCCAAGGACGAGTACGGGCACGAAGTCTCAAGCACGCAGATCGAGACCATCCGCCGCATCTTTCTTAAAGAGTTAAAGATGACGGGAGCATCGGCTGCCAGCAGCGTGAGCGCGCTCATCAGCGAGTTTGCCAAGCACGGCATCGAGGTCATTCAGCTTCCGAGCAGCACGATGACGCGGATCGAAAACGTCGGCACTGACAGCGGCCCTTTTCAGACGGCGGCGCGCACAGCCTATTCAGGCTCTGATGCTCCGGCCAAAGAGCCTTACGTCGTGGCTGTCGCCTACACGGATCACTTGGCCGTCAAGGATTCGGGCGATACGGTGACCAAGACCGGAGTCGAGGTCGGGCCGGGCAAAGGGCCGGTCAATATCCCCATCCTCGTCGGCGGCAGGACGAAATATCTCTGGAAGGCCATCGTCACAGGCGAATCGTGGTTTGTCTCGGCAAAGTATCGCAAAGACGGTGAGACGACCGATGTTGACATCCCCGTCGGCAGCGTCACGGCCGTCGCCGCCAACAGCTCGATTCCTGATATGTGCCGCGCCGTCAGCGTCGATGTCTCGTCGATTGCAACGGCGGTCGAGACCGGGACGATCACGCTCGAAGTTAATACGGTCAACCGCATGCGCGGCGGCTTGAGTTTCGGCGGCGGCAATTTGATCTGTGTTTGCACGCGCGCCTGGTGGCAGGCGATTGACGCGGCTGAGCAGGTCTCGACGATGTCGCACGAACTGGGCCATAAGATCGGGATGGTCTCGGACGATTCGAGTCTCGACAGGACGACGAATCAATACACGGCGCACGGGCACGTCGGCAGCCATTGCCATACGGGCGTGACCTTGCCCTCAGGCAATTTTGACGATTCCGCCATCAGCAGCACGACCTGTACGATGTTCGGGTCGGTCAACGGTCACGTCGATTTTTGTGAGCATTGCGCAAAACAGGTGAAGAAGGTCGATTTGAGCGCCGGCTGGTCTGCCTTTTAAGATTGGGTTTTTTTAGGAGTCGGTTGATATGCCGAAGCGTCGATTTCAAAGCATGACGTGCGCTTCAGTCGTCCTGTGTCTTTCGGTAACGAGCTTTGGTCAGTGTGCCGGAAAACCAAAAGCTCCGTCGTCGGCAGAAACGCGTCCGCGTCAGAAAGAGAAGGTGAAGACAATGGATCAGGAAGTTTTTCTCAACGCGCCCTTGAATAGCTATGAGCGCAACGCTTGCTCTCCGAAAAAGCCCGACGATCCGGCTTGGCGCGGCATACTCATTCAAGCCCCTGAGCGGGTAGTCTTCAAGCCCGGAGTAAAAGTCGGTGAGCACGGAGCGTTTGCCGCCATTCCCGTCTGCGGCGTTTACATGGCCGACGTGCCTTTTCCCATCGTTGAAGACGTGCTCAAGCTGGTTGCTACAGACAAACGCACCGGCAAAACCTACTCGGGCCCAATCATTGAGCTTGATACAAGTCCGCAGGTTCCGCCGCCCGCCGCTCCGCCTCTGACAAAAAAGGATGTCGAGGGCATGGCTTCCGGGAAATACTTTAATCCGAATCTTGCCGACTATGTCAGGCTTCCGGCCTCTCCGGCCATATATGATGTCTATGTCGAACTGCGCGGGATACGCTCCAATACCGTGACCATCGAGGTAACGGATAAAGAGCCGGATAAACAGCCGGATAAAGAGTAAGATTCAATCATTCGTCGCGCATCGCTGTTGAGAAACAGGTAAGGAGCGCGAACAAACTTTTTGACGGTCTCGATTTGCGTCGATCAGGAGAATTTTTCAAATGCTGGTCATTCGTCCAGAACAGATGAGCGTGTTTAAGCCTGCGGCGGAGAAGAATTTCGAGAATCAAATCGTAAAGCACTTGCGCGAGCAGCACTCCGAGCTGACAGTCCATTTCGTCAAAGGTGATTCAACCGTTGAGCAGATTCCGCAAGATAGGTTGCTCGAGATGGTGCAGCAAGGCATCGCGCGTGCACGCGCCTACGGCATAACTTGGGAGACTGCCATCGTCGGGTTTATTGTTCTGATGTTTCTCATCGCGCCAAACTTCGACGATCATCCGCTCATCAAAAGGGCGATCTCGGACGAGTCTGTGCCGCCAAACGAACGCATCGAACATCTGCAAAAGGTGATTACAGAAGAGAACTGGATGGCCGCCAAGAACAACTACAACGCGCGATTCTGGGAGTTGACCCTCGATTGAGCTTGATTGCGTCGTGCAAACGATGCGTGATGAAATCTGATCTTACACAAATGCTTTCAACGAGAAGTGTGGCGTAGTCGAATATGTGACGATCAGCCAGTTTCTTGAGTCCGAAATTTTCGCCTCGATAATTCTTAATAGCTATGCCGGCTCGTCGTCGCTCGCGTCAATCCATTTTCAAAAGACTGTCTGTCGTCTTTACCCTCTTTATCCTCATCTTTCTTCTTCACTACGCGCTGACAACTCACACTGCTTTAAAATTTATCTGGGATACGCCCGCCGTCTTTGCGCAGGGCGACACGTTGGAAGGGCTGAGCGGAGAATACGAGAAGCTGGAGCGGGAAGGGCTGAAGGAGAATTTTATCCGGCAGGCTTCCTACATCATGCTTCAGCAATATCTGCCGCCGGGGACGCGCCTGACTTCCGGCTACCGCAGCCCGCAAAAGCAGCTCGATTTAATCGTCCGTTTTGCGCGCGCCTACAACATTCCCGTCCCTCCGAGCGTGACCTTAGAGGACGAAAGCAGTTGGCGGCCAATGTGGTCGGCGGTGCGCGGGCGCGGCATCATCATCGCTTCGCCGACAACGACTCCGCACGGTACGGAAGAAGCGGTCTTTGATCTGTCGGGAGCAGAACTTGGCGCGATTCAAGCGGGCTTGCGCCGCGCGGAGCAGGCGGGCCGCGTCAAATTCAAGAACATCATCCTTGAGCCGAAGAACAACGCCGTCCACGTCGAGGTCGAGTTTATCGAC
>CBDUCU010000152.1:0-8166 GCA_965365725.1 uncultured bacterium
GCATTTGCTCGGCCAGCAGGGTCAGACCGTTCGCAAAGGTGTGCTGGAAATAGCGTTCGCCCAACGAGGTGCTCCCGTTCTGCCTGGGTTCGTGAAGTCCCGTACCGCCGGCGGATTATAGGCGAACGCCACCGTCCTGCTAGCACGCACGAAAGTGTGGGCGGCCGGCGACGTAAATATTTTCAGGTCAAATGCTTGAATCACGGGCTGTGAGCACCAAACCAGTCCCGCCCGGCTGTCGTACCCCTCGCAGACGCTTGTAATCGAGCGTCTCAAGCCCCTGTCGGAAACGTTCTGTGACCGGCTGCTCGATCCAGGACGAGCCGTCGGCTCGCGGCCATTCCGGGGCCAACTCATAATTGACATCAAGCGCCTGTGCGCCCGACAAAAGTGTGCGCAGCGCGCCGCGCACGCGTGCAGGCAAGGCTTGGCGATAGAGTCTTTTCAACATCAAGCGGCTCGTGGAATAACAACTCCGCGAGTCGTGCGCGACGACCACAAATCGAGATGAATGCGACGAGGCGGCACATCGATGGCTGACGACGACTGAAAGTTTTCTTGGCTGGCGTTAAATAGGGCGGGTGACGAAGCAATAATCTTGCGCGCGAGGGAACGCGCGCCTGCCTGTTTGCGCGGCGGGCCTGCGACGGCGACGGCTAAACGCCCGACGCTCGGCGACAAAACAGCGTAAGATTTCTTCATCTTCCGCTCAACACAGATGGCGGATCGAGTCGGCAAACGTTTGCCGACTCGACCACCGGGCAAAGAGTTTCTGGAAGAGCTTTAGGAAATCACATGGAAGGCGGCTTGCCAATGCTCGCCGCCTATCGCTCAAATTGTGAGGGTTAGCTTATACACGAATTGCCGATGCGTCACAACAGGCGAGGCTGCTTGATTTGAAGAGCACACACATTCAAAAGAAGCAAAGGGGCGCGGCATCACTTTTGGAATGCCGCGCCCCCGCCCCAAAGTAGCTTTGGGAGATCCATTTGCACGCATCTCTTTGCCCAGTGACGCGTGTAAACGTTCTTACAGCTTAAGACGCGCGCACCTTTTGTGCGGTTCAATTATTTTTGCGTCAGGAATTCGCACTGTGCGTGGAAGCAAATGACTCGAAGGCTGCGACAAAAGCGGGATCGCGTCGCCGAAGGCTTTCATGATCGACCTTCCCGCTGCGCGTCATCAGACGATAGGCCAATTCGACCGGCGCAAGATGCATGTAATCTTTTGCCTGCTCAAACCAGACGCGGCTCTCCTGCGCGGCGCGTTGATACTCTTCGATGACGGGCTTGCGTCTGCGCTCAAATTCAGCGAGCGCCTCCCGAACGCTCAAGCCTTCGGCAAAACATTCAAACAGCGCAATCGAATCTTCGAGCGCAAGCTTTGTGCCTGAGCCGATGGAGAAGTGCGCCGTGTGCAGCGCGTCGCCGACAAGCACTGTGTTGCCGCGACTCCAATGCTCGTTTTTGACCAGCAGAAAATTTATCCAGCGCGAATTGTTTGACAGAAGCTCATGCTCGCCCAAATCGCGTCTGAACACGCGCGCCAGATAGCCTCTTGTCTCATCGTCCGACATCTCTCCAAAGCGCGCGCGCGTCCATGTCGCTTCGTCGCATTCGACGATAAAGGTGCTCGTCCTCTTATCGAACTTGTAAGAGTGTGCGGCAAAAAGCCCGGCTTCCGATTCGCGGAAGGTGAGTGTCAGACCGTGAAAGAGCTGGCGCGTGCCGTACCAGATATATTTGTTTCGACCGTGCGCAAGCGCGGGGCGGAAGTCTTCACGGAAGCGTTCGCGCGTCGCGCTATTGACTCCATCGGCGGCGACGATCAAGTCGCTTTCGCCAAACTCTTCAACTGCGGCGACGTTCTGCTCAAAGTGCAGGCGCACGCCCAGTTCGGCGCAACGCTCCTGCAAGATATTGAGCAGGCGTATGCGCGCAATGCCTGAAAAATGGTTGCCGCGAATTGTAACCTTCTCGTCGTCCTTCAAGACATCGACGTTGTCCCACGTCTCAAAGCTTTCGGTGATTTTCTGGTGCGACTCCGGGTCAGCCGCGCGCAGATTCGACAACGTTCGACCCGAAAAGACCACGCCCCAACCGAAGGTGCTGCCGGGCGCATTTCGCTCAAAGACTTCGACCTCATGCGAGCGGTCGTGTCTTTTCATCAGCAGCGCAAAATAAAGCCCGGCGGGGCCGCCGCCGATCACGTTGATTTTCATGTCTCAGATGTTAGCAGCTTCTTCAAGGGATCGTTCGACTCGCATTATTCTTTCAGAAGCTGATTGGCGATGACGAGCTTCTGAATTTCGGATGTGCCTTCGTAGATGCGAAGCGCGCGCACGTCGCGATAGAGGCGTTCGACCGTGCTGCCGTGCCGCACGCCCTGCCCGCCATGAATCTGCACGGCCTGGTCGATGATGCGCTGCGCGGCCTCGGTCGCATAGAGTTTTGCTTCGCTGACGGCGCGGCGAAGCGTCGGGGATTCACTTCCGCGCTCGTCTCTTAAGTATGCGGCGCGATAGACGAGCAGGCGCGCGGCATCAAGCTCGGTCGCCATCACGGCGAGCTTTTCCTGTACGAGCTGAAAAGCTGCGAGCGGCGAGCCAAACTGTCGGCGCGTCTTTGCATGGCGCAACGCTTCGTCGAGCGCGCGACGCGCCATGCCGCAGGCCGCCGCGCCGACGCTGGCGCGAAACGTCTCCATCGTTTGCATCGCTAAGCGGTGACCGTCGCCTTCGTTGCCGATGCGGTCTTCTTCGGGAACATGCAGGTTTTCAAACTCGATCTCGCCGATTGGGTGCGGCGCAATGAGACGCGTCCGCTCGCGCACGTGAAAGCCGGGCATGCGCGCGCTCACGATAAAAGCGGAGATTTCAGGACGACCGTCGGAGCGCGCGCCCGTACGCGCAAAGACCGTGTAGAAATCCGCTAACCCTGCGTTTGAGATGAAATGTTTGCGCCCACTGATGCGATAACCGTCCGCATCGCGCCGCGCGCTTGTTTGTATGTTTGAGACATCCGATCCGGCTTCAGGCTCGGTCAGCGCAAAAGCGGCGATTGATTTGCCGGTTGAAGCGCGCCCAAGCCAGAAGTCGCGGACGTGTTCGGTCGCGGCAAGGCTGACGGCGTAAGTGCCAAGCCCCTGCATGACGAAGGCGACATCTGCGACCGACGACGAATAGGCCAAAGCTTCGCGCACCAGACAAAGCGAGCGCACATCGAGCGGCGGCCGATTGTCGAGCTGCGGCACTGAATAGCTCAACAGCCCTGACTGTCCGAGCAACCCCAGCATCTCGCGGAAATGCTCGTCCTCGCCCTGCTCATCCTCAAGCGCCGCGCGCGTCTCAACCTCTGTGGCGACAAAGTTCGCCACGCTCGTCGCCAAACGACGGTGCTCGTCGGTAAAAAACGGCGTCTCTTCAAAAAATTGGTCAGGCATAAATGTTCGTGAATCGTAAATCGTGAATCGAGAGTTGTGTGCTGCTTAGCTTGGAAGATGATTTATGGGTCGGAAGATGCTCAAAAAAATTCTATTCACGATTTACGATTCATGAAATCCGGTTCTCGCTTTTCGATAAATGATTCGTAAGCCTCTTTGTAATCAGGATGCTGCATGCAGACGGCCTGAGCCTGCGCTTCCCATTCAAGCGCTGTGTCAAGAGAAACATCCAGCTCGCGTTCTAGCATCTCTTTGGTCATCGAAAGGGCGAAGGCAGGCCCGCGCGCAAGTTTTTCGGCAAGCGCACGCGTCTCTTCTTCTAATTGTTCGGGCGCGACGACGCGGTTGTAGAGGCCGATTCGTTCGGCTTCTGCGGCAGTGATAAAGTCGCCCGTGTAAAGTAGCTCGGTCGCTTTGGCAAGCCCGACGACGCGCGGCAGAAGATGCGCCGCGCCCATGTCCGCGCCCGACAAACCGACTTTGACAAAAAGAAAAGCGATCCGCGCCTCTGTGCTCGCCACGCGCAAATCCGATGCAAGCGCGATGCACGCGCCCGCGCCTGCCGTCGTCCCGTTCAAAGACGCGATGACGGGCTTGCGCAAAAGCCGGATGTTGCGCACAAGCTCGCATGTCATGCGCGTAAACTCCAGAAGTCCGGCCATGTCGCGCCCCTGCAACTCGCCGATGATGTCGCGCACGTCGCCGCCCGAACAGAACGCGCGCCCTCTGCCAGTGATGACGACCGCGCGCACATCCGTCTCACCTCTGAGTGCGGCAAACGCATCCGTCAATTCACGATAGACCTCAAACGTCAACGCGTTCAGACGCTCCGGCCTATCGAGCGTGATATAGGCCACGCCCGCGCGCACTTCGTAGAGAAATGATTTTGGAGAAAGCATTTGTTCGTCAATCGTCAATCGTAAATCGTGAATCACAATTGAGCGAGCTGAATGACCTGCGCAAAATCATTTAGCCAGGCCAATGTTCAGTCACGATTTACGATTCACGCCAATACGGCTATTGCTTCAATCTCGATCTTTGCTCGATCTTCAAGAAGCGATTTGACTTCGACGAGCGCCATCGTGGGAAAGTGGCGACCCATCTGTGCGCGCCAACGCTCGCCGATCTCGCGCGTGCGTGCAATGTATTCGCGCTTGTCCGTGACGTAGATAACAAGACGCGCCAGAGCTTCGGGCGAGCCCCCGGCTTCCGCGACGACCGCCAGAACATTTTGCAAGGCGCGGTCAAACTGCTCGACAAAATCGTCGCTGACCAGACGTTGATCTTCGTCCCAGCCAATCTGCCCGGCAATAAAGAGCAGACGCGCGCCCGCGTCTGTCAAAACCCCATTTGCATAACCGCGCGGGCGACCGAGTTGTTCGGGATTGATGGTCTTAAAAGGCATTGTCCGTTGTCCGTTGTTTGGTTAGGGCAACTCGCCGCATTTTTTTTGACAGATCAACATAATGAGAAAAATTGACCACTGACAACGGACAATCAGCAGAGAACGCTGCCGCCATCAACGTTGATAGCTTGGCCGTTGATGCCGCGCGCGTCGTCTGTGGCGAGAAGAAGCGCGAGCGAGGCGACCTCTTCCGAAGTGATAAGACGATTCTGCGGGCTTGAGCGTTCGAGCGCGGCGACGGCCTCTTCGGCGGTGCGGCCCGTCCTGGCAATAATGTTTTCGATTGAGCGCGCGGTCATCTCGGTTTCGACATAGCCGGGGCAGACCGCATTGACGGTCACGCCTTTCGTCGCCACTTCGAGCGCGGCAGAGCGCGTCAGTCCAACAACTCCGTGCTTCGACGCGGAATAAGCGGCGATGTACGGCGCGCCCGTTTTACCGGCGATGGATGCGATGTTGATGATGCGTCCCCAGCCGCGCTCGACCATCGAGGGCAGCGCGGCGCGCATAAAATAGAACGTGCCCGAGAGATTTATTTCAATGTGTCGTCGCCACATCTCATCATCTGTCCGCGCAATGACGGCGCTTTCGGCGATCCCTGCGTTGTTGACCAGAATGTCGGGCGCGCGGCCAAAAGCTTTTTTGATTTCATCGAAGACGCGCTCGACATCATCCGCCTTTGACACGTCGCAGACGGCGTGCGCAGCCTCCGTCTCAAATTCGGATTTGATTTGAGCAGCGACCTTTTCAACTTCCGAAGCCGTACGCGCGACGACCAACACCTGTGCGCCCTCGCGCGCAAGCGAGAGAGCAATGGCGCGACCGATGCCGCGCCCGCCGCCGGTTACTAACGCGATTTTATCTTTGAGCTTCATCAAACGTTTTCAGTCTTTTTGCGCCGTCTGTCGAGAAATGCGCGAACGCGCCGTTGCGCATCCGTCGACTCGAAACACTGTATCTGCGCTTCGGTCTCGTATTGCAGCCTGCGTTCAAGGTTCGCCTCTTCGCTCATATAGACGGCGTGTTTGGCGGCGGCAATTGAAGTTTGCGACGCATCGTGCAGACGACGTGCGAGCTTCTGCGTCTCGCCCGTTAGCTCAGCATCGGTGTAGACGTGATTGACAAGGCCGAGCCGGTGCGCCGCGCGTGCGTCGATTGCGTCGCCCAGAAAAAACATCTCGCAGGCGATATTGGAAGGCACGGCGCGCGGTAGAAAAAAGCTCCCGCCCCAATCCGGATGCAGACCGACTTTGACAAACGATTGACTAAACGTAGCCGATTCTGAGGCGAGGCGTATGTCGCATGCCAGTGCGAGATTAAAGCCCGCTCCGTAGGCCGGGCCGTTGATCGCCGCTACGACCGGCTTTGTCATCTGTCGAATCGTCGTCAACACGCGACGGCCTGCGTTCAAGAGACGCTTAAATTCGTCCACGTCGTCGCGCTCCATCAACTCCAACATAAACTGCACGTCCGCGCCCGCACAAAAGGCGCGCCCCGCGCCCGTCACGACGACGACGCGCACGCCGCCGTCGCTCGACGCGTCCTCCAAAGCCTCCGCCAAATCGCGGCGCATATGGCCGGCAAACGCATTCAACTTCTCCGGCCTGTTAAGCGTGATTGTCGTCACGCCCTCTTCGCGCGTGACTTTGATGTTGTCATACATAACTTGCTCACTTGCCTTTGAATTCCGGTTTGCGTTTTTCGACGTAAGCCGCCAGCCCTTCTTTTGCATCTTCGGATTGAAAGAGCAGTTGTTGAAGCTCGCGCTCTAAGGCCAACGCAGACTCGAAAGGAATTTCCGCACCGGTCTGGACGCTGCGCTTGATGCGTCCGGCGGCGAGCGCGGCGCGCGCAGGCGTGGTGAATTGCCGGGCGTAGAGCGTGACCTGTTCGATAAAGGCCGCGCCTGAATCAGCGTCGATGATTTTGTTGACGAGGCCAAGCTGTTCTCCGCGCTCAAAGTCGAATAGCTCGCCTGTGGTCATCAGTTCGATGGCGCGCGATTTTCCGACGAGGCGTGCCAGACGTTGCGTGCCGCCCGTGCCGGGAAGCACTCCGAGGTTGATTTCGGGAAGCCCCATGCGGCCTGCGCCGCGACGCGCAACGCGGAGGTCTGCGGCGAGCGCGACTTCGAGGCCGCCGCCGACGCAGTGGCCGTTGATGGCTGCGATGACGATCTTTGGCGTTTGCTCAAGACGCGAAAGCGTCTCGTTGGCGTGGAGGCAGAAATAGTATTTGAAAACAGGCGTGACTTCCGAAAGCATCGAGATGTTTGCGCCCGCGCAGAAAAATTTTTCGCCCTCGCCCGTGATGACGATGACCTCGACTGTTTCATCCATACGCGCATCGAGGACGTATGCGTCGATCTCGCGCATCATGTCGTAGGAATAGGTGTTGGCGGGCGGGTCGTTGAGAGTTATAAAAGCAATCCGGTCGCGCGTCTCGTAGCGGACAAGCTTGCGCGGCTCGACGGTCGTAGATTGGGCCTTAGCTTCGGGCATAAATTTTCGCTCCTGATGAATGCAGAATAAGTTTTGAACGGCGGAAAGTTTTTAGTCTTCGTGCGGGCATGATAACGTGCGCGCACAGTCGCGGTAAAGCAGATCGCATAAGTCGCTTTGAGCAAATGACCTTGACAGCCGGTGCGCGCGTTGCGTAGTTTCGACAACTGTTTCGAGCCTCATGCGGAGGCGCATCTGTTCTGGTGAACGGCGCGGTCTTCAAAACCGGCAGTGGGCGCGTGAGAGCGCGCCCAGGTGGGTTCGATTCCCACACGCCTCCGCCAAAAAAGCTGTTAGCTATTAGCTGTTAGCTTTCAGCTTGTTCTTAGTTTTCGCCGACAGCGACTTTTTAAGTGAAGCCTGCGGCTTAACACTTAACAAACACACAAGCTAACAGCTGACCGCTTCCTCACAATGATTCAGGATTGGATTGCTTTGAACATGACGGCGGGCGTGGGGCCGCGCGCGGCGGCGCGTCTGTTGGAGAGATTCGGGTCGGCAGAAGGCGTGTTTGCGGCGCTCAGAGCCGAGCTTGAGCGTCTGCGTCTGCGGCCTGAAACGATTGAATCAATCGCGCTCAAGGATAAGCATGAGGAGGCGGCGCGAGAGCTTGAGCGTCTGCGCGAGATAGTTGGCGCGGACGTTCTTATTCTCGACGACGGAACATATCCATCGCTTCTGCGTGAGATTGACGACCCGCCCGTGACGCTCTATGTGCGCGGCAGTTGGATGGAGTGTTTGGACGCGCCGTGTGTGGGGGTGGTCGGGTCGCGGCGCGCTTCGACCTACGGGCGGAATGTGGCCGAAGCTTTGGCGCGC
>CBDUCU010000153.1:0-8153 GCA_965365725.1 uncultured bacterium
AGAACCATTTGAGTGCGACCGCCTCGCCGCCGAGCGTGGCCTTATAGACCTCGCCCTGCCCGCCCGCGCCGAGAAGCTCTTCGGCCACGCAAGTCATTCCTGAAGGTTCGCAACGCACTGCCTGACCTGGCCTGAGAATTTGATCCATCTCTATCTTAAGAAACCCCCATCCTTCATGTTTGCAAAAAGCCTGACGCTAATCGCTGTTGCGCTCGGACTCGACCTCTGCGCCGTACTCTATGTTCCATGCTGCCAGCCCGTTGCCCGTCAGGTCTGAGTCTTCTACCTTGGCCGTCGCTCCGCTCAAGACCTCGACGGCGAAACGCGCGTTGCCGTTTATGCTCGACGCAAGCGCAGCGGGAAGCCGCCGGCGTTGTTGCTGACGACGCACGCCTGCAAGAGCGCCTGTCCTTGATTGCGGATAAGAACGCCCGAGTTGTGGCCGTCATGAATACGACAGTCGTTAAGAAACAGCCTGCCCTGCGTCGTGACAGCCGCCTCCGCTTCAAGATGCCCGTAGAGTTCGCAGCCTTCCAGAACCGCCTCTGCTTCGAGATGAACAAAGATGCCTGAATTTTTCCCTTCACGGATGCGGCACACGCGCGCCGTCAACTTCGCGCGTTCGCTAGCGACGATGTTTGCCATGCGGTTGCCGTAAATCTCACACTCTTCGAGCAGGCCCGTCGCGCTCTGCCACACGACCATGCCCGCCTGTGAGCCGCCGTGTATGCGGCTGCGCTTGATCACAACCTGTGCGTCGCCCGTGATTGCTACGCCGACGTTCGTCGTGCGATACACTTCGCAATCCTCAACCGTTGCTGTGCTGCCGTCAAAAAAATAAAGGCCCGAATCCGCGCCGTCGTGAATCCGGCAACCTTTGATAAGTGAGACGGTCTCCGGGCCATGAACTGCCAGACAAGACATCGTCTCGGATGAAATGTCGCAGTCTTCAATGACAAATTCTCCGCTTAGAACGTCCACAGCGAAAAACGCTTCGCCGCTGCTCTGTCCTGCAACAGCGCGAATCGTCAGGCCGGCAACCCTCGCGGCTTTCGCGCTCGATTTAAGACAGCTTGCGCTCGCACTCTTGATGACAATCTCATGACGCGCGCCGCCGTCGCCCACGATATTGATACTTTTATCGAGGATGATGCTTTCCTCATACACGCCCGGACGGAGAAGGATTTGCCCGCCGGGCAAGACATGCTTGAGCGCCTCGTTAATACTTGCATGATCGCCGTCGCCACTTGCGGAAACAATAACGGAGGCTGCTGCATCCGTCGCAACACGAGCAGACGTTTGCTTGGCATCTGTGCGTCCCGTCTTATTGACGCGCACGTCCGCGTCTTTAGCGTCCGGCAGATTGCCGCCTCCCAACCCTGCATTCTCGGCTGCGCCTTCGAGTGTTTTCAGTTCATTGTCAGAGATGAGATCGAGCGCGAAGGCCCATGAATTGACCGACCACACGGCGGCCTGCTCGGAGAGGGCGCGGTTGTCTGCGAGTCGGCGTGCGAGGCCAGCCAGCAGAACACGTCGCGGCGTGTTGGAGGATGCAGCGAGCAGGTCATTTGGGACATGCTCTTCGAGCGCTGAGACCAGCACGGAGACCTCGCGGCGAAACTCTCCGGAATAATCTCGGAGAAGTCCCGTGCAGCGTCTCTCGTCCTGAACGATTGCACGCCCGTGTCGCGCAATGATCTCGCGCAGCTTCTGTCTCGGCTGCTCGTTCATGCTTTCTGCCCGTCAGTCTTGTTCGCCTCTGTCGGTTCGGCTGAATCTATCAGGGCCCGCTCAGGATTCTGCGCCGGAGCGCCAGCCGTTTGCGCATGTCTCGCCTCCGACACGGCTTCTGCAACCGGCGCAGAACTAACGCTCTTGCCCGCCGCAGCTTCAGTCGTCGCTTTAGTCGCTGTAGCGGTCACTTCAGAAACGTCTGTCGCCTTGAGTGCTTGCATGCGGCAGAGAAGAGCGACCGTGCAATCGTCGCCACTGCCCGCGTGGGTCGCCTCTTCGAGCCAGCCCTTTAGGCTCGCGTTGACGAAGTCAAAGCCGTCTGCGCGCAACATCTCCAGAAGATCGCTCCCGACCTTGAGAAAGCCTGCCGAGTCGGAAAACGAGTTCACATAGCCGTCGGTCGAAAGCAGTATGAGCGCCGGAGGCTCTTCTGTAATCTGTTGCAGCCGGATGCGAAAATTCTTCTCGGCATCGGGCGTACACAGAGAGGTTGTCTCGTTGGCAAAGAGGCGTTTGTCTTCGACTAGAGCGGTTGATACTTGACCTGACTCGGAGACGTTGAGGATTTCGCCGTCGCCGAGCTGAAGGTAAAGAACGAAAGAGTTTGTGACGGCGACGCTCAGCGAGGTCGCACCGTAGGCAAGTAGAGGATTCTCTTCAACGAGCTTGCGCGCGCGCGGCCCCTCTTTCTTCTCCAGAGTTTCGAGCTCCTCGTCGGTAAACGGCTGCGCCTTGAGGTGCGCTTCAGCCGTCTCTCGCCAACGCTTGACAAACTCGCCCGGCAGAATTTCATTCGCCCTGTTTTCAAGTTCGGCGAGGTCAAAGGGGCTGCGCAATTCGTCTAGAAATTCTCCGAGCAATTGCGTGCCCCTTTTGACGGCGAAGCGCGAGCCTCGGTCGCTGCGGAAACATTTGTTGCTCCCATGCCCGTCGGAGATCGAGACGAGAAGCGGCAGCCCCCGCCCCGATTCACGCACTTGAAGGATAGCGTCCTGATTAGGCACGCCCGCGCGCAGGTGCGACGCACCGGGCACGGTCTCGCCTATCACTCGCCATTCGACGAGGCTCTGCTCTCTTGTCACGCGTGCTCTCCTTACCAAACGTCGTCGATGGTCTTCTGGTTGTCGGCATCCGTGTCGGCAGGCTGCGGCGCGCCGCCCGGGGCGGAAGGCGCAGCTTGCGCGCCTGTGCTGGTCGCAGGCACGGCGGTCGGAATGGGCACGGGCGTTGTTGCACCGGGCGCGGGCGTGTCGGCTCCTGCTGCGGGCGACGAGGCTGACTTCAGAACGGCCGTCGACGCCCATTTGATGTGGCGCACAAGAGCTTCGGGGCTGTTGGCTGCAAGCGGCTTGAGTTCGGTGTTGCCGATAAATCTCTGCAGAACTTCTGCGTCGGCATCGCGCCCGATAGAGATTGCGATGCGAACGGCCTTCTTGCCCCAGGGCTCGTCCATCAGTGCACGCAGGCCTGCTTCGAAGTCGTCTGTGGGCTGCCCGTCGGAGACAAGAACAAGAACGGGCGGCAGCGCTCGCTCGCTCATCGGCGGCATCTTCAACTGCTCGGCGACGAGCTGAAGCGCCTTTCCCATATCGGTCTCGCCTTCGGCGGCGAGGTCGGTCCACGCAAAATCTGCTACAGGAGTCGGCTGTGTGATGTGCCACTGCGCGCCGTTTGAAAACTTGACGGCGCGAACCAGAACCTGCGCGTTAGGGTTGTCTTCGGCCACCTTACGCATATGCGGGATGGCCTCGCGGATGGCGGTATTGAGCGCCTGTATCTTCCCGTCCTGCTCCATCGAGCCGGAGCTGTCGGCAATCCAGATAAAGTGAAGCGGTCGCGACGCTAATTCGCCGCCCGGTCGTTTGCTCATAATCTCGTTTCTCCTTTTGTTCTTCTCAAAATCATCTCGGGCGGAGGCAAACTCCGCCCCGTCGCTGTACCGGCGCGACATAAAAAACACGCGTGGCGCTCGGAAGGTAATTGCTCGAAACAAACTCTCTCAGGGAATGTCATACAATATAACAGAACCAGATGCCGAAACGCCTTTGTCGCACAGAGATGCTCAACGCGTCTGTCCCGGCACAGACTCAAGATTTCTCTGTTGCTGCTCCTCACGCAGAATATTGATGACAAAGGGAACACCCACTGCCAGCAGTAACGACAACAGAACGATTAGAAAGCAGCCGACCATGCAACCGCGCCAGTAACCACGACCCTCACGCGCCGTTGATTGGGTCAAAGAATTTTGGCCGCTACCGGCGTTTGTCCCGCGCGCAGGAGCATTCGCGTTGGCAGATGAAGGCACTTGTTGCTGCTGCGTCGGTGCAGAGCGTTTTGAGCCGATGCGCGCTGTTGAACCTCGCGTCGGGGTTGCGTGAGGTGGCCGCGCGGCTGATCGATTTGTAGCGGGGGATGTTTGAGTCGGCTGAAGCGGCGAACTTTGTTGAGTATTGGGGGGCATCGCCTTCGGCTGGGTAGGTGATACCGGCTTGCTCGCCTGCCCACCGTCTTTACCAGTCGTTCGCGCTGGCGTGGGCGACGGCTTTACTACCGTTTCGATGCGCGGGGCGGCTGCCTCATCGCGCCGACTCTTTAACGCCTCCAGTTCTGCATCAGAGACTACGCCGAGAGCCAGAGCCCACGAATCTACCGCCCAACGTGAAGCCTCCTGCGTTACCGCCAGTTGGTCTTCGAGGCGTTTGGCCAGCCGCATGAGAAGCAAACCCGTAGGCACGGAGTTTCGCGCCGCCAGCAAATCGAGCGGCACGCGCTCGCGTATAGCGCCGACCAGAATATTTATCTCTCTGCGATAACTGCCGCAATGATCTCGCAGCAGCGCCTCGCACCGGCGCGCGTCGCTGCACAGCCCCATTCCATGTCTGGCCGTCAATTTCCGAAGTGTCTGACGGGCCGCATCATTCATTGTCATTCATATTTTTCTTAACGTCGCCGTCGCCTTAGAAACAAAAAGAGAAGGACAAGCACAATCGTTAAAACGATGCTGCCCGGCCACAGAAAAAAGCCCCTGTCGCTACTATAGCCGCCCACTACACAAGCGGTCTGTGACAAAACGAGCGCCAGCGTCGGAGCTATGATCCGCTTCATAAATATTCGATCCTCTCTGTTTATCATCCGCGTGTGTGATTCCGGTACAAAAGAGACCAAAGTAAGAACATGGAGCAGAATGTGTGCCACACTTTGCTTCAGACAGCATCTCTATCATCTGAGCTTGAAGGCTTTCGTGAAGCTGCCGGATGATGCTCGCGTCGGGCGCGCGGGCAGGAGTTCGCGCTAACTGTGCGAAGCCAAAGCGCCGCGAAAGCCCTTCAAATGCAGCCTCATGTTTGCTGCGCGCGTTGGCGCATGGCTGTGGCTGTGGTAAAACAAACACGTTCGCACATTCAATAAATACTGAAAGAATCAAGACAAAGATTCTAGGCCCGTGCCGGCCGCCGCCGCGTGGGCCGAAGACTTTGGCGAATTGTCTCGATGGGAATGTTTCAAAAATTGATTGCCACGCCGCCGACGTGGGGGCCTCTGCCGCTTCGTCTTGGCCTCGGCGCAATCTTTATCGCGCACGGCGCGCAGAAGGTTTTCGGCGTGTGGGGCGGCTCGGGTCTCAAGGCCTTCACGTCCGGCGACGCGCCTTTAAGTTTGCAGCCGGCGTGGATGTGGATGGGCGCGGCGGCCTTCGCCGAACTGCTCGGCGGCGTGCTCGTTTTGCTCGGGCTCTTTACAAGGGCGGGCGCATTTCTGATCGCGAGCACGATGCTCGTCGCGGTCTTCGGAGTCCATTGGAAGGGCGGATTCTTTCTTCAAAACAAAGGCTATGAATACGCTCTGCTCTGTCTGCTTGCTTCGGTCGCGCTGCTCGTCACGGGCGGCGGACGCTTCTCGCTCGACGACAGGTTTGTTCACCCGCGCTATCGACGTTGGTAGAAAAGACGTGATGAGCGACGAGTGATGAGTGATGAGTAAAGACGATTTGCTTTCACTCGTCACTCAACACTCATCATTCATCACTTTATGAATCGCTCTCCGCTTTTCGTCATCTTCGTCACGGTCTTTATCGACCTCGTCGGTTTCGGCATCGTCATCCCGATCCTGCCCTACTACGTCGAGAGCTTCGGCGGAACTCCGCTCGTTTTGGGGTTGCTGCTTACCTCCTACTCGGTGATGCAGCTTATCTTCTCGCCGATTCTCGGTCGTTTGTCTGATAGATATGGGAGGCGGCCCGTCCTGTTTGTAAGCATCCTGGGTACGGGCGTTGGCTTTCTCATCATGGGGTTTGCCACGTCGCTCACCTTACTGTTTGTCGGGCGCATTCTGGCAGGCGTGACGGGCGGCAACATCTCGACGGCGCAGGCCTACATCGCCGACATCACAACGCCTGAGAACCGCGCGCGAGGGATGGGGCTCTTTGGCGCGGCCTTCGGTCTGGGATTTATCTTCGGCCCGGCTATCGGCGGGATCATGAGTTTGTGGGGCATACATGTCCCCATACTTTTCGCGAGCGCGCTCTCGTTTGCCAATGCCGCGCTGCTCTACTTTACGCTGCCCGAAACAATCACGCCCGACCATCCGGCGCGCAGCTACAGACGCGGTTGGGGATATTTCTTCAGCCAATTGAAAGAGCCGCGTCTGGCCATCATCATCATCGTCTATTTTCTCTTTGTGGTCTCGTTCTCGATCATGACCACTACGTTTACGCTCTACACGATCTTTCGCTACCAGTACGATGCGCAGCACAACGGATATTTGTTCGCCTATATCGGCCTGCTCGCAGCGCTCGTGCAGGGCGGTTTGATCGGTCGTCTCGTCAAGCGTTTTGGCGAGGCGGCATTAATCATCACGGGCGCGCTGATTCTGACCGCCGCGCTCGCCGTCCTGCCCTACATCGGACGGCCTGAGACGGGCTGGCACGGCGGTCTGACAGGGCTGCTTGTGCTGATGGCCTTTATGTCTTTGGGAAATTCGCTGTCAACGCCGAGCCTTTCCAGTCTGGCGTCGAAATCCGCAGGGGCCGAAGATCAGGGCGGCGTGTTGGGGATGACGCAATCGGCGGCGAGCCTCGCGCGCGCGGTCGGGCCTTATCTCGGCGGCTTTCTTATCAACGCGCCCGAAGCGCCCACGCCGCACGTCAGCGACCGCTCCATCTTCACAACCTTCTGGGTCGCCGCCGGCATCATGTTCATCGCCTTTCTGCTCTCAGCCTATTTTACGCGCGTGCGAAACGTTCGCGCGGTGCGTGCCGAGAGTTTCAACGAAGCATAAGCAGAGAACTTTGGATCAACGCGCGTTGCCTTTTGGAAACTTGACGCGCTCCGGCTCTGCTGTGAGGCGTTCGAGAAGTTTGACGATGAGGCTGTTTTTGACGCGGCCTGCGTCGCGCGGGTGGACGAGATATCGAACGATGGCCTCGATCCATGTGTTTTCCGAGACGCGGAAGAAAACCACTGGCCGCTCGCGCACTTCAAGACGGTTGACGGGCGTTTGCGCAAGCAGCTCGCGGAAGACGCGCACCTGCTCCATCATCTCTTCGCCCAGTTCGGCTTCCGTCACCTCCTGCATCGTTTGCGCGATAAATTCGAGGTCGCTGTAGTAAGAGACGTGAAATTTGATCTCGTTCCAGATGTAAGGAAAGAGCGGCCACGAATAGTTAAAGACGGCTTTGCCGAGCACATCCGAATTGGGAAACTTGATGATGCGCCCCGACGGATGATCGGTTGAAAGATACTGCCCGCCAAATTCCCACAGCGTTGTATCAAGATAGCCAACGTCTATCACGTCGCCCGTCGCCTCTCCGATTCGGATGCGGTCGCCGACTCGGTAGGGCGAACGGACGAGAATGTAAATCCATCCGATCAGACTCGTAATCGGAGTCTGCAGGGCAAACCCGAGGATAAGCGAGAGAAGACCTAAAGAGACGACCGCCGTCGTCCAGTTGGCGAAGAGAACCGAGAGACCGATAAAGACGAGGACGAGCGCGACCAGCAGACGCAGAACGCGCCGGAGATTGAATTCGACGGGCGCATCGTCGAGTCGGGCGATGGCATAAGAGTCGATCAGTTTTGCGACGGCGAGCGTCAAAACGACGGCCATCAAACCGACCGTCAGCCGGATAAATGTCGGGCGATAGGGTTCGGCCAGACCGAGCCAGAGCGCTTCGAGCCTGAGCGCATAAAAGATTCCGCCAAGCGCGAGCAGGGCAAAAATGTATGAGACGATCCAGAGTTTCTGCCCTTTTTTGACGGGCGGCGGCTCTTTGGCATGTTCGGGCGTGCCTGCCGTTCGCTTGAGCGCACGCTGAACCTCCGGGTCTTCCTTAAGCTGCTCGACCTCTTTTTTTTGTCCGTCCGTTTTCGTCATCTGTTCTCGATATAGAGGATTCTCAACACAGAGACTAGAGAGACACAGTT
>CBDUCU010000154.1:0-8131 GCA_965365725.1 uncultured bacterium
GACTCCTGACTTCTGTTTTCTTGCTTCGGCTTTCCCTTCACGCATGACTTATCACTTTATCAGAAATGGTGTCAATCGCTGCGTCTTTATATGAGTTTGCTAGGCGCTGCGCGGTTGCGTTAGCATCGAGCAGAGCTGTTGATTTCAGATAAGAGAGATTGTTTGAAAGCGCACTCTTCAACAGAGGAAATGATAAGCGTCGAGCCGCGTTTGGCGGCATCGTACTATTTGAATTCCGCTCCTCTCATCTGGAGCTTTGCGCACGGCGCGGCGCAGCGCGGCGCAAAACTTTTGACGGACGCTTCGCCAGCGCGCTGCGCCGAGATGCTTGCGCGCGGTGCGGCAGAAGCGGCGCTTGTGCCGGTCGTTGAGTATCAACGAATGCGCGGCGGCATCGTCGTCCCCGGCGTTTGCGTCGGGGCGCGCGAGCGCGTGCGCAGCGTCGTACTCGTCACACGCGAGAGGGAATTGAAGGATGTCAAAAGCGTCGCTCTCGACACCACTTCCCGAACCTCGGCGGCGCTCGTGCGCATCATCTTTACAGAATTCCTGGGGCGCAAGCCGGAGTTTGCCGCCGCCGCGCCCGACCTCGATGTGATGCTCTCGCATCACGATGCAGCGCTTCTTATTGGCGACCCGGCGATGACTTTCCGTCGTGAGGGCTTGCGCGTTTTTGATCTCGCGGAAATTTGGCGAGCGCATACGGGGCTCGGTTTTGTCTTCGCGTTTTGGATGGTGCGCGAGGGCGCGGAAAGCGAAGCGCGCGAAATAGATTTCGCCGCCGCACGCGATGAAGGGCTGAGAAGGATTGAAGAGATCGTTTCTCAATACGAGACGGAATTGAAGCTTCCCCGGCAAGAGCTTCTTTCTTATCTGCGCGAAAATATCTGCTATGAGCTGAACGAAGAGATGCGCGCGGCGCTTGAGCTTTACTATCGTCTGGCAGACAAATATGGGCTTATTCCAGAGCTTCGTCCGCTTCGTTTTCTCGGCGCGTGAGTTGCACTTACTTGCAGCGTGCATTCGTCGGGATGGATGAAAAAGCTTAAAATCCTTGCGACCGTCGAGATTTGAGAGTCGTGCGCGAGTGGCGATTTGCAAAAAAGAGATTTGAGATTTGCAGTTTCTTTGTGAGGGATTCAGGTGAACTTTAATAAAGACATTCAACCGATTCTTGATCGCGCGCTTGTGGGCGAGCGTCTGACGGCTGAGGATTGCACGGCGCTTTTACTATCGCATGACATTGCGCGCATCGGTGCTGCCGCCGACGAGGTGCGCCGACGAAAGCATCCGGCAAACGTCGTGACATACATCATCGACCGCAACATCAATTATACGAACGTCTGCAACGTCGTCTGCACCTTCTGCGCGTTTTATCGTCGTCCGGGCAAGCCGGATACTTACGTGCTCGACATCGAAGAGGTTTTTAAGAAGATCGATGAGACGGTCGCTTTGGGCGGCACGGGTGTTTTGATGCAGGGCGGACTGCATCCCGACTTTGGGATTGAATGGTACGAGGATTTGCTTCGCACAATGCATGCGCGCTTTCCTGACGTGCAGCTACATTGTTTCTCGCCGCCCGAGATTCACAACATACATCTCATCTCAAAACTCTCTTACGAAGAAATACTCGGACGGCTCAAAGAAGCGGGGCTTTACTCTTTGCCGGGCGGAGGCGCGGAGATTTTAGACGACGAGGTGCGCAAACGCGTCTCGACAAAATGTACGACCGATGAATGGCTCAATGTGATGCGCGCCGCACACCGCGTGGGTTTGCGCTCGACGGCGACGATGATGTTCGGCATCGGCGACCGCGTCGAGCATCGCGTCCGGCATTTGCAGCGCGTGCGAGATTTGCAAGACGAGACGCGCGGGTTTACAGCCTTTATCCCCTGGACGTTTCAGCGCGAAAATACGGCGCTTGGTCGTCGGATCAAAGACGAGCCGACCGGAGTCGATTACCTGAAGATGCTCTCGGTCTCGCGCCTTTTTCTCGACAACGTCGAACACATCCAATCGTCTTGGCTGACGCAAGGGCTGCGGCTCGGACAGGTCGCGCTCCGTTTTGGCGCTGACGATTTAGGCTCGATCATGATCGAAGAGAACGTCGTTTCGGCTGCCGGCGCGCACAACGATGCCGATGAGAAGATGCTTCGTTATCTGATACGCGAAGCCGGTTTCACGCCGCAGCAGCGCGATATTCTTTATCGGCACGTCAACCGCAAAGCCTCAAGCGAAGAAGCTGCGAACGACTCTGCGCAACTGCACCAACTAACTGTAGCTTTTGCGGATTAAAGCGAAATTCAGTCGACCGTTTGTCGAGAGGTCATGCTTCAGGCACGCCTCTCAACAAACAAGTTGTGTTGATTCAATTTTGCGCGGCGACGTTACTTTTTATAGACGTAATAAATCACGCCCGCATGGTCGTCGGTTAGAAGAAAACCACCGTCGCCGAACTTCAATATGTCGCAGGGCCGACCGTGCACCTGATTACCCCGTCTAAAGCCCGTGATAAAATCTTCGATCATTCCATTCATGCTCACCCGAACAACCCTGTGACCGGGGTCAATCTTTTTCTTGACAGGGCCGTGCAGCGCAACGAGAAAATGATTGCGTAGCAAAGCGTCCGCATCGTCTCCGAAAAATTCAAGACCGAGCGGCGAAGCGTGCGCATCGAAGGCCGCCGTTGCGCGCGGCACTCGTCGGCAATCAAGCTTTGAATTGCGCGGATTGAATTTCGCATCTGAAAGCACGCGCTCGCCCGATTGGTAGCAGAAGGGCCAGCCGTAGTTTGCTCCGCGCTCGACGGCATACATCGTGTCGGCGGGACGATGATCGCCCAGGTGGTCAGCACCCATGTTTGTCGCAAAGAGCCGCGCGCCCGCCCAGCGCAGCCCGACGGCGTTGCGCAAGCCGCGCGCATACTGTCTCTGGGCAGTTCCGTCCGGATTCATCTCGACGATGCTGGCGCGCACCTCTTCTTTCTCTTCGCATGCGTTGCAACTGCTTCCCACAGAGACATAGAGCTTGCCGTTTGTGCCAAAGGCGACGGTGCGCGTCAGATGCCAGCCGCCGTATTTATAGTTGAGACCATAGTCGGGAAAAGGGATGAGAACTTGCGGATCTCCTTGCGGCGCAAGGTCGCCCGCGCGATAGCGATAGCGGATGAGACGATCTGTGAGCGCGATGTAGAGCCACGTTGCGCCGTCAGCATCTGTGTGAAAAGCAACGCTATTGGGGTTGCGCAGGCGCGTCAGATACGGAGTGATTTTCTTGAAAACCTTTCGCGCTGCGTCGAAGTCTTCGAGGATGTAGACAGCGCCGCGACGGTTGTCGGCGAGGCTATCCATGTCCGTGACGAAGATTCGTCCGTCAGGACTTGCGGCCATAAAGCGGATGCGTTTGAGACCCTCGCGCGCAACGCTTAAATGAAAGCCTTCGGGCAGGTTGAGATCAAACGTCTTGCCGTTTTCGAGACGGACGCGCTGTGGCTTGAGCGCCGCAGCGCTCTTCTGCGCTCTTGCAACAGGTAAGAGAATAAAACAGAGTGCGAGCGCGAAGAGGAATCTAAGACAACTTGACAACACAGTAGATGCAGGGCGCGTCGATGCCGCAAGGCATGAGCAACGACATGCGCTGACGCTACAAGAATTGTTTGCTTTGTGCATTAAGCTCATAGTTGTGCGAGTTCGGACGAATTGTTAAGGCAGCGCATCGGTTGTTTGAGAACGTTGCGGCAAGGCAGGCGTTTGCGCGCGGAACGTTTCGCGCAGCAGCGTGTTGAATCGTTCCGCGTGCTCCTCTTGCGGCATCATGCGGCAACGGTCGAACAGCTCGAAACGCGCGCGCGGGTTGATGTGGAGCAGCGCGGCAGCGTTCTCGATGCGATTAGTCTCGTCCTGCCGGCCCCAAACGAGCGTCGTCGGCAGACGCAGACGCGCAAAAGGATCGCGGATGTTTGTGTTGAGATAACCGGAGAGTAAGGCCGTCGCTGCATAATGCGCGCCGGGCAGGTGGCTGACTGCGTAGTAATGCGAGACGAGACGCTCGGTTGCAAAGCGCGCATCGTAGAAGAGAAATTTGCGTGCATAATCTCGCAGCCCGCGCTCGCTCGTCATCGCGTTGTAAAAGGACGTGCCGAGCACGGGCGAATGAAGCAGCCCGTAGAAGGCCGCGCCGGGAAGATCAGGCCGCGAATCAACCTGCGCTACGCCCGTCGGCGAGATGAGCACAAGCGAGCGGACGAGCTGCGGGTGTTCGTCGGCGACGCGTACGGCAAAGGCGGCGCTCAGAGAGCTGGCGACGATGTGTGCGGGCCGCCCCACAACGTCGCGCACAAAATCCGCGATGAGATTGACGTAGAGTTGTGCGGAATAGGAAACACCGGCGGGCTTTTCGCTATAGCCAAAGCCGAGCAGATCAACGGCGTAGGTGCGAAAGTCGTGCGAGAGCGGCTCGAAGTTGCGTCGCCACATAAATGCGCGAGCGCCTACGCCCACGCCGTGTATGAAAAGAATCGGCTCGGCATCGAGCACGCCTGCGTGTCGATAAAAGATGCGCCCCTGCTTCCATTCAAACGTGCCCGCCTCGCCGCCAAGCGCTCCCGTCTCCGGCTCAGGCACATCGCGCGCAACTGCCGCGTTGAGCGCCGCCAGCGCCGCCACGCTCGCCGCTCCGCCCGCAATCAAGCTCTTCCAGAAATTCCGAACCTTACCCATTACGCAAGCCTTTTACCGCACGATAAGTAACAAGCATCTCGTCGGTATTTGAGTGTTCGTATTGCGGGTCTGCGGCTTTCTATGCCAAACACCCACGCCGGAAAAGCGAGCAATATAGCACGTGAGTGTTTGGGCGAAAACTTTCTCGTCGCTTGATATAAACATTGGCTCGAATATCCATTTAGCTTTGGATGGCAACGAGTTGCGTGATAAATTCGCACAAACAGTCGGGAGCGTGTTTCCCACAACACCGCTCGGCAACACACAAGCCTTTCACGCACCCGCCTAATCCTATTAAGTCCATTCAGCCGTCGGTCGGCTCTGGATTCATCATACTCTGCACTTAAGGACTGACAATGTTGAATCAAACCCTCGCCGAGGGAAAGTCGCGTCAACGCGCCGCCCGCAGGAAACTTGCGCTTATCGCGCTGCTGTTCGCGCTTTCAACCTCGATTGCAATTCTACTCCAGCGCACGAAGAACTCGATTCATAGTGGTGAATCTGCCATTGCCGAGCATCATGCGCCGGACGGCAAAATCTCCGCACCCACATCGGTCGCGCAGCCGGACTCTGATGAGCAGACGCGCAATCGCGTCGCTGCCGCTTACGGCAAACTGCCAATGAGTTTTGAGGCCAATCGCGGACAGGTTGATGGACGCGTCAAGTTCTTTGCGCGCGGCAGCGGATACGCCCTCTTTCTTACTTCAAACGAAGCAGTGCTGAGTCTGCGAAAGCCGGATAAAAGAGCATCAACGGAAGCCGGCGCGAAGGATGCAAAGAGTTATAGAGAGCGCCTATCGGAAGTTGATGCGGCAGTGCTTCGTGTTGGCCTTATAGGTGCGAATCCACAGCCGGTAATAAAAGGCGCGGATCAACTACCCGGCAGAAGCCACTATTTCACAGGTGACGACGCACAAGACTGGGTGACCGACATCGACGCTTTCGCTGCCGTTCGCTATGAATCCGTCTATCCGGGCATTGACCTCGTCTATTATGGCAACCAGCAACAACTCGAATACGACTTCCGCCTCGACGCAGGCGCAGACCCTTCGCGCATCGCGCTCAGCTTCAAGGGCGCTCGTAGTCTCACTCTCGGCGCAGATGGCGCGTTGGTGCTAAACACCGATGCCGGAGAGGTGCGCCAGCAACGACCTTTTATTTATCAAGAGGTTGACGGGGCGAGACACGAAGTGGCGGGCCAATACAGACTGCTCGGAGAGAATCGCGTCGGCTTCGAGGTTGGAAACTACGACGCATCGCTGCCGCTCGTCATCGACCCGATTTTGCTCTATTCCTCCTATCTGGGCGGCGGCGGCTCTGATTCAGCGTGGGGCATCGCGACTGACTCGTCGGGAAGCACCTACATTGTCGGCGACACGCCCTCGACCGATTACCCTGGGCCGAGTCCAATTCAAGCCGCCAAAGATTTCGGTTTCGATGCTTTTATCCTCAAGCTAAATCCGTCGGGGTCGGCCATCGTCTATGCGACCTATCTCGGCGGCAACTACGACCGTCAGCGCAAACGCTCCGAGCGCGAAGCTAAACGGCAAAATTGCGTTCCGGGATTTTGAGGGCAACGGCATCTCCGTCGTCAACCCGGATGGGTCGAATCAAACATCTGTGTATAACGGCGAGGGCTACGAGCAATACCCCGTCTGGTCGCCCGACGGGACGCGCATTGCCTTCCAGCGCGAAAAGCCGGGCAGCAATCCAAGCGTCTTCGAGATTTATGTGATGAACGCTGATGGGAGCGGGCTTACAAAAGTTTCGGACAAGGGCGCTTTTAACACGGGGCCGACTTGGTCGCCCGGCGGCGCGCTCGTCGCCTTTATCGGGCGCGACCTCGGGCTTTACGTTGTGCGACCTGACGGGACGGGCGAGGCCCGCATCATTCAAAATCTTGGCATCGCCATTGGTCGGCTCGATTGGTCGCCCGACGGCTCTAAGTTCGTCTATAGCGATGGTACTAATCTCTACCTCATCAACGTGGACGGCAGCAATCGCCGTCAGTTGACGGTCACGGATCGAATATCCGGCTCAAGCTCAAGCGACACCGATCCGAGTTGGTCGCCTGACGGCGCGAGAATTCTCTTTACGCGCTATTCAAATGCTTACGTCATCAACGCCGACGGTAGCGGCCTTGCTCGTCTCCTCAACATCACCAGCGCGTCGGGCGCTAACTGGTCGCCTGATGGAACGAAGGTTGTCTATAAGATAGGGAACGAGCTTCGCGTTGCGAATATCGACGGGTCTGGACTGCCTGTGCTTCTCGCCGCATCAGCGCAGCCTCAACCTGACTGGCAGCCGCTTCCCAATCCGAATCCGACACCTACGCCTGCGCCTGCGCAGACCTTTTCCATCTCAGGGCGAATCACAAACGCGACCGGCGTGCCGACCGGCGGGACAATCCTTTTGACGGGAACGCAAACGGCGATTGTTAGCACAGACGGCGAAGGTAATTACATCTTCAACAATCTCCCGAAGGGAGGACAATACACCGTTACTCCGATGGGCTTGCCCTATCTCAGATTTACGCCGGGAAGTCGAACCGTCGCTGATCTTCAGCGAAACGAGACCGAATTGAATTTCTCCTCATCACTTATCACTTATACTCTGAGCGGGCGAGCCATAGACACGCAGGGCAACGCGCTGGCAGGCGTGGACATCTTTCTCCGCCGGTTCGGCGCTGTTCAGAGCATGAAAACTGATGCCAGCGGTTTCTATTCGTTTACAGTTCTCCCCGTCGATGGGTATTCGCTTCAGCCCGCCCGGCCTTCGCTCGACTTCGAGCCGATGGTTGCTTGGTTGCCGACAATTACAAGCAACCAGGTTGTCAACTTTATCGGCGCTCCCGTCTCTTCAACGGCCTCAATTTACGGCTCAGTTGTGGACGCAGCAGGCAGGGGCATCGGCGGGGTAAGCGTCGCCATCAGTGGCGCGCGCAGCTACACAGTGACGACCGATTCGGGCGGGAGCTTTAGATTCTTCAACCTGCCGAAGGGTCAGTCGTACACGGTTAAAGCAATCGATACGCCCGAATATGTCTTTTCGCCCGCGCAGCAGGTCATCAACCTCAATCACGAAATCTTCATTCAGTCGTTTAGAGCCGCCGTCGTACAACCAACCGTACAGTTCTCTGCATTGAGCTACACAGTTGCCGAGAACGCAGGCGCTGCCGTTATCACGCTCACGCGGTCGGGCGACACGTCGATCTCAAGCGAGGTCAATTACGCAACACAGCCCGCCCCGCCTTTATTAGTGGATACGGCCTCCGACCGCTCAGATTACACTCCGGCCTACGGGACAGTGAGGTTTGCGCCCGGCGAAACGAGCAAGAGTTTCAGCGTCTTTGTAACAGACAACAGCACAGTTAAGGGTGATCGCTCTCTTATGCTCTTGTTGCTGCCGGGGCG
>CBDUCU010000155.1:0-8111 GCA_965365725.1 uncultured bacterium
GCTGATTCGGCTCGTCAATCAAAACTTTCTCTACCCGAACAACCCTAGCTTCTTTGCTGTCTATTTCCCCACGCCTGACGTGAACGCAAACTATAACGCGATGCTTGCGCGTCTGGCGCACCGCTTAACACGCGGCGTGCAATTTGACGCAACCTACCGATGGTCAAAGAGCATCGACACCATCTCAAACGAAGGGCCGGGCTTTGTCACTAATCAAACCTACCCGCAGAACCAACGGTTCGAGCGCGGCCCTTCAGACTATGATGTGCGGCACCACTTTATTGGCTCTGGAGTGTGGGAGCTACCCATCTTTCGCAATCGAAGTGATGCCGTCGGCAAGGCGCTCGGCGGCTGGCAGGTGAGCGGGATTGTGGCCTATCACACGGGCTTTCCCTGGACTCCGCTTGCGGGCCGTTGTGTGAGTACGCCGGGCGGCGGTTTCGTCTGCCCGACGCGTCCTTTCGGCTACCGCGGGGGACTAACACAGGATACGAGCAACGAAGCCTTTATCAGCACGGGCGGAACTTTTGGAGGGCGCGGTCAGGCTGCTTTTATTCCGAATGGGCCTGAAAGTGCGCCGCCCGGCATTGGACGCAATGTCTTTCGCGGCCCGCGCTACTTCAACATCGATATGAGCGTGGCAAAGCGCACGGGTCTTCCCGGCTTTATGGGCGAAAAGGCATATCTTGAGATCAAGGCGAACTTTTTCAATGCCTTCAACATTCTCAACTTGCAGCAGTTCGGCTTTGCCGCCGGCCCGACCTTTGTTACCGACTCGAACTTTGGTCGCTCTCCCGGAGGCTTAGCTGGTCGCGTTATCGAACTGCAAGGCCGATTGATTTTCTAACGATTCGTAGCCTGTCAGACGTAAACGACGCGGGAAGAAATTATTCTCCTTCCCGCGTTGTTTGCGTCCTCCTGCTTCTACCTGAGAATGCATATAAGGAATAAGCGATGAAGCTGGTTTGTGTCGCCTCTTTACTGTTGACAGCTCTGCTGCTCTGCCCGGTAGCACTCGTCTCTGCGCAGAGACGCACGGTTGTGCAGCGCGGGCAGCAAGTCGAACTAGAAAGACGCATCAATGCGCTTCTTGCGCGCATGACGGTTGAAGAGAAGCTCGGACAATTGCAACAGCTTGACGGTCATGCCGACGGACGTTTTCGTGAAGAACATTTGGTGCTTGCGCGCAAAGGCTTGCTGGGCTCGACGCTCAACGTGCGCGGCGCGAAGAACGCAAATGAGTTGCAGCGCGCCGCCGTCGAAGGCTCGCGTCTGAAAATCCCGCTCATCTTTGGGTTCGACGTGATTCACGGCTATCGAACGATCTTTCCCGTCCCGCTTGCGGAAGCAAGCAGTTGGGACACAATCGCCGCCGAACGCTCCGCCGCAATCTCGGCGCGCGAGGCAAAGGCGGCAGGCGTGCATTGGACTTTTGCGCCGATGGTTGACGTGGCCCGCGACGCGCGTTGGGGTCGCATCGTCGAAGGCGCGGGCGAAGATCCGTTTCTGGGTGCGGCGATGGCGCGTGCGCGCGTGCGCGGCTTTCAGGGTTCAGATTATTCGGCTGCTGATCGCGTCGTCGCGTGCGCCAAACACTGGGTTGCTTACGGCGCGGCTGAAGCGGGGCGCGATTACAACACGACTGATATGTCCGAATCGACTCTGCGCAACGTCTATTTTCCGCCCTTCAGGGCGACGGTTGACGCAGGAGTCGGCACATTTATGAGCGCCTTTAACGATCTCAACGGCGTGCCCACTTCGGGCAACCCTTTTACGTTGACGGAGGTGCTTCGCACTGAATGGAAGTTTGGAGGTTTCGTCGTCAGCGATTACGAATCGGTCAAAGAGATGTTGAATCACGGAAACGCATCGGATGAAGCGGATGCTGCGCGCATCGGTCTTACCTCCGGCGTTGATATGGAGATGGTCAGCCGTCTCTACAACAAACACGGTCAAGAACTTCTCAAACAAAGAAAGCTCACACCCGCGCAACTCGATGAGGCTGTCCGCCGCATTCTGCGCGTCAAGTTTCGCGCGGGCCTTTTTGAACACGCTTATGCGGACGAAGCGCGCGAGCGTGAGGCACTTCTTAATTCTGAACATTTACGCGCCGCACGCGAGATAGCTGCGCGCTCGATGGTGCTCCTCAAAAACGAACGCGCGACGCTTCCCATCAGCAAGCAGTTAAAAACTATCGCCGTCGTCGGCCCACTTGCCGACGACCCCAAAGCGCCGCTCGGCTCTTGGACGGGAGACGGGCGCGCCGCAGACACAGTCACTTTACTTGCCGGAATCAAAGCCAAGGTCGCGCCGCAGACGCGCGTCCTGCATGCAAAGGGCGTTGCGATTGAAGGGCGCGGCGTGACGGGAAATTACGATGCAGCCCCGCCCGAAGCGACCAATGCCGGAGGAACAAACGTCGCCTCAGCCGCCAATACCGAAGCCGCAAGACTTGCTACAACGCCCGTCACATCTGATGCTTTTGACGAGGCTGTCAGAATCGCGCGCGAAGCAGACTTCACCATCGTCGCAGTCGGCGAAACCGCAGAGATGAGCGGCGAGGCGGCCTCGCGCACCGATCTCGATTTACCCGGAAGACAATTAGAGTTGATTCAAGCCGTACACAAAACTGGCAAGCCCTACGCAGTCGTGTTGATGAATGGCCGCCCGCTCACAATCAACTGGCTCGATGTCAACTCGCCTGCCATTCTGGAAACGTGGTTCGGCGGCACACAGGCCGGACACGCCATCGCCGATATACTCTTCGGTGATGTCAACCCCGGCGGCAAACTCCCCGTCACCTTCCCGCGCACCGTCGGACAACTTCCGCTCTACTACAATCACAAAAATACCGGGCGACCGCCGACCGATCAAAAGTACACTTCAAAGTACCTGGACGCGCACTGGACTCCGCTCTACCCGTTCGGTCATGGTTTGAGTTATACCGAATTTCGTTTGTCGAACCTCAACTTGAGCGCGCCGCGCATCGCGCGAAACGGGAGCGTGCGTGTCAGCGTCGATGTGGAAAATGTCGGGCGCAGAGACGGCGATGAAGTCGTCCAGCTTTATATCCGCGACATGGTTTCAAGCGTCGTGCGGCCCATCCGAGAGTTGAAAGGTTTCGAGCGTGTGAGCCTTCGCGCGGGCGAGCGGCGGCGCGTCGAGTTTACGCTCGGCGCGGAGCACCTAGGTTTTTACGACAACAGCGCGCGCTGGATTGTAGAACCGGGCGCGTTCAAGGTCTTCGTCGGCACAAGCTCGGTCGGCGGTCTTGAGGGTGGGTTTGAAGTTGTCGGGAGATAGTCTTTTCTCTTGAATCGCGGGGCGAGTTTGAACAGAGCCATTTCATGCATCAAGGTTTCAGAAATTTATTTGCGCTCGTTCTGCTGCTCGCCTTCTGTCACACATCTTTCGCGCTTCAGACGCGCAATCAATCTTTACCTGAGCGACCGGCAAGCCGCCCTTCTCACGCACCGCAAAAACCCTATCGACTCTCGGCAAGCGACGAACTGTTTCTTGAAGACTTACAGCGTCGCACCTTCCAATTCTTCTTTGACCACGCCGACCCTGAAACCGGACTCACACTCGACCGCGCGCGCACAGACGGCTCGGCTCACGGCCCCGAACACAACAGCCACCGCATCGCCAGCAGCGCCTCGACCGGCTTCGGTTTGACGGCGCTTTGCATCGCCGCCGAGCGCGGCTGGATCACACGCACAGAAGCGCGCGCACGCGTTCTGAAAACTCTTCGTTACTATGCGCGGCGCGCTGAGCATGAACGCGGGTGGTTTCTTCATTGGTCTGATGCGCGTACGGGCGAGCGTCGCTGGAAGAGCGAATACTCGTCAATCGACACGGCGATTCTGCTGGCAGGGATTTTGACCGCGCGCGGCTATTTTCGAGACGATGCGGAGATCAGACGACTTGCGACCGAGATTTACGAGCGCGTCGATTTTCAATGGATGCACAACCAACATCCCGCACAGCTTTCGCACGGCTGGCGACCCGAAACGGGTTTCCTAAAAGCGCGTTGGGATACATATAGCGAGCATCTCATCCTTCAACTGCTCGCCGTCGGCTCGCCGACGCATCCGATCTCGCCGCGTGCGTGGCTCGGCTGGAGCCGCGAGCGCATCACATATTCAAATTTCACATACATTACGGGCGGCCCGCTTTTCGTCCATCAATACTCGCACGCATGGGTTGATTTTCGAGCGCGACGCGAAGCTTGGTATCCATTTACAAACTACTTTGAAAATTCCGTCGCAGCGACGCGCGCGCATAGACAGTTTTGCATCGACTTGGGGAGTGAATTTAGCAGCTACACGGAAAAACTTTGGGGCATTACGGCATCAGACAGCGCGCGCGGCTACGTCGCATGGGGCGGCCCGCCTCGCCATCCCGATATCGACGGCACAATCGTCCCGGCAGCAGCCGCCGGTTCGCTTATGTTTACGCCCGATATTTCTCTGTCCGCATTACGTGCAATGAAGGAAAGGTTTGGTGAGCGCATTTATGGCCGGTACGGATTTACAGACGCGTTTAATCCGACAACCAACTGGACGGGGCCGGATGTTATCGGCATCGACCTCGGCATCATGCTTTTGAGCGCAGAGAATCTGCGTAGCGGGAACGTCTGGCGTTGGTTTATGCGCAACCGCGAAATCACACGCGCGATGGATGCAGTCGGGCTACGTCAGGCAAACAGTCGGAAGGCAACATCTCAAAGAAAAGTTTATGGCCGCAACGTGCGCCGAAAGACGCGCCAGCCCCATGCGTCGAGCGAAACGACGGGGAGTGCTGCCATGCGCGAACGCGCATCTATTGGGCGCTCGCTTTTTATATCGGGCGTGATGTCCGCATAATTTGCCGCGCCTTGTGTCTCGACAATGCCGACAAATGGTTGTGATGAGAGATTGATTGCGACGAGAATCTCCTCGTTGTCGGTGCGACGCGCAAACGTAACGACGCGCGATTCGTCAGAGTTTTTTAGCCACACGGTCGCACCATTTTTGAGCGCACCGTGCGTTTTTCGCATCTCGATAAATCGTTTGTAGAATCGCGGAAAATCAGCCCGTCTATCGGCAAACTGCCAGAACACGGGCAGACGCTCGAACAACGCGGGCGCGCCCGACTCAGTCGTATCGCCCACTTCCATGCCGTTATAGATCATCGGCACGCCGTCCAGAGTAAACATCAAAGCGGATGCGGCGAGCGCCGCAGGCTCGCCAAAACGAGCGATGGCGCGTCGCTCGTCGTGATTATCAGAAAAGCGCATACGCAAAGCGCCACGCGGATACTTGCGCGCGTCCGCTTCCCAAGTTTCACGCAAGGCAGAAGCGGGTTTGCGCCCTTGAAGCACGTCGGTCAAAGCGCCGTGCATCGGCCACGCATAATCAAAATCAAATGCTTTGACGAGAAGTTCCGGTTTGTCTGATTCGGCAAGCCAGATTGTTTCCGCTTTGACGCGGTCAACTTCGGCGCGCGCCTGCTCCCAAAAATCAGTCGGCACTTCGCCCGCCACGTCGCAACGAAAACCGTCGAGGTCAAACTCCGACACCCAGAACTTGAGCATGTCCGTCATATAACGACGAAGCTCCGCGTTGTCATAATTGAGTTCGGCTACGTCCGTCCAATCGTAAGGCGAATTGATCTTTCCGGTCTTTGCATCGCGGACGTAATATTGCGGATTTTTCATCAACACGCTGTCCCAGGAAGTGTGATTTGCAACGATGTCGATGATGACCTTCATGTCGCGTTTGTGCGCCTCAGAAACGAGTCGCTTCAAGTCTTCCTGTGTTCCGTAGTCTGGATTGATGGCGTAGAAATCACGCACGGCGTAAGGGCTGCCGATTGTGCCTTTCTTTTTCTCCAGTCCGATTGGATGAATCGGCATCAACCACAAAACGTTTACGCCGAGTTCGCGCAGACGATCAAGCTGTCTCGTTACGCCGTTAAAATTTCCTTCCTGCGAGAACGCACGAGGATAGATTTCATAAACAACCGCGTCGCGCACAAAAGGGCGCACCGCGCGCGCCTGCTCTTTCGACACGTCGCGCTGCTGCTGCGCGAGCGTAAATGAACCCTGCCCGAAAAAGAGAATCGTTAAAAGCAGGACGAAGGTCTTACACGCCGTCCGCTCCATCTGAAACATTCGCGTCATAACTCGGCCTACTTTCGTTCTTCGTCGATCAAGCCTGTACTAGGCACTGGCTGTGCTGAATGTTGTGCTGTCAATGGCAGATGTTCATCGCCTTGAATGACCGCCGCTTCAGGCACGTCGCGGTCGGCCTCGTCGCGTACAAGAAGCACGCTGACTGCCGCGACAAGTAAAAAGAAGCCGCCAGCCATTACGACGTAAAGAGGAGCGCGCGGGTTATCCGGCCCGAAAATGGCGCGGATGACCGGGCCAAAGGCAAACGACGCAATAATCTCAGGAATGACGATAAAGAAATTGAAAACCCCCATGTAAACGCCCATCCGCGCGGGCGGCAACGCGCCCGAAAGAATTGCATAAGGCATTGAAAGAATGGATGCCCAAGCGATGCCGACCCCGACCATCGTCAACAAAAGAATGGTCTTGTCTTGAATGAAATAGACGGAGAGAAGTCCCGCCGCACCGCACAGAAGAGCTATGGCATGGACGGTCTTACGGCTCGTTGCGCGCGCCAGCGCCGGGAGCGCAAACGCAATAGCGAAGCAGACTATTGAATAGACGGCGAAGGCGTTGCCGCCCCATGCTTGCCCGTCAGTAAATGACGGGTCGCGCTCGTTTGTCGCGCCAAAGACGTGATAAGAGGTCATCAACCCGAAGAACATCCACATGCAGAACAGTCCGAGCCAAGTAAAGAACTGCACGACGGCAAGCTGTTTCATCGTCGTCGGCATCTCGCGGATGGCCGACGTAATCTCAGTCAAGCCCGCGCCGATGCCTTTATGCTCGCGCCGTTTGCGCTCAAACTCTTCCATGTCGTCGGGCGGATACTCTTTGGTTGTGAAGACCGTCCAGAGAACACATAAGAGAAATGCGACGGCCCCGATCTTGAATGCGTAAGTGACGCTCGGCGGAATCAGATTAAAACTCTGCCCGGCGGCGCGCGCCTGTTCTGATAAGAGTTGATACTGCGCGTCAACGCCCTGCCTGCGAAATATCCAAGGGAGCAGATTTGCGAGCGATGCCCCGATGCCGATAAAAAAGCTCTGCATGACGAAGCCCGCCGTTCGCTGGTCAACGTTTAGTTTATCGGCGACAAAGGCGCGAAACGGCTCCATCGAGACGTTGATGCTCGCGTCCAAAATCCAGAGCAGGCCGGCCGCCATCCACAGCGCCGACGAATTTGGCATGAAGAAGAGCGCGACGCTGGCGATGAGAGCGCCCGTCAAAAAATATGGGCGGCGGCGACCGAGACGATTCCACGTCCGGTCGCTCATCGCACCGACAACTGGTTGTACGAGGAGACCTGTGACGGGGCCAGCAAGCCACAGTATCGGAACTTCTTCGGGCTTTGCGCCGAGGTAGGTGTAGATGCCGCTCATGTTGGCGAGCTGCAATCCCCATCCAAATTGGATACCCATAAAGCCGAAGCTCATGTTCCAGATTTGCCAGAAACTCAAGCGCGGTTTTTCACGCATACTTTTTCGCTCCTCTCGAAAGAGCCGTTAGCTACGACACGTCATTCGTCTTAACAATCATCAACGCCGCTCACGCGACGTGGTTACAATAATGTGAGCCGTCCGCGCCGGAAGCTTTAAGGAAACCCGCCCGTCTTTCACACGTTGTTCTCCCGTCGGCATGACGTGTTCATGTCGAAACACAACTTCGTCCGGCTCAACGCCTGCCGCGCGCACGTCGAATTCAATGGTCGCCGGTTTCATGTCGTTGTTGAAGATGACGAAGACGGTCTGATTGCCGAGCGTGCGCGCAAAGACGGTCTGCTGTTCTTCGTCGTAGACATGCCGGAGCGCGCCGTGTCGAAGCGCGGGAAGCTCAGCGCGCAAACGCGCGAGTCTTTGCAGATGATTGAACACATCGTTCTCTGTCGCGGTACGTCCCTGTTTTGTAAAAGCGTTTCTTTTATCGCCGGAGAAGCCGCCGGGAAAATCTCTGCGAT
>CBDUCU010000156.1:0-8073 GCA_965365725.1 uncultured bacterium
GGGCGACTTTATCGCGCGCCTGCCGCCGTAGGAAAGGACGGTTAGTTTAACGGGACGACGACCGAAGCGCATCGCCTCGCTGGTGCTTGGCACCCAGATATCGATCTTGCGCCCGCGCACAAGACCGCCCGTGTCTGCGACCACGTATTCGCCGCTATAGGAGCCGGCTTCAAGCCGGACTCGTGTGCCGAGCGGAAGAACTTTGCGGTCTGCGGCAATCAAACCTCTTGCGACCCCGCGCCCGCTGGCCGTTCGACCGCGCAGGCTGTAAGCCGTCGCAGTAAAATGCTCTGCGAGGCCAGAGGCCGAAGAATCACCTGTCAATTCAGCCGTCTTACTTGAAATTCTGGCGCTCGTCGCTGCCGAATTCAGTTCTACTTCCTCGACTGAATCCTTTGCGACATCGCCCGATGGTGCGACGGCCGGTTGTTGCGTTTGCTGTTGACCTTGAACTGCTGAAGCGAGGGGTTCTGCGATTGAAGGCTCTGGATTAAATATCAAAGAAATTGAGAGAAGCGCGACTGCCGTAGCAGACGCTCCCCCCAAGAGGGATTTACTCATCTATTCGGTTCTCCTGTCCGAAAAAGTCTTTCAGCGCATCGGCGAGTGAGGCCGTTTGGGGCCTTCCCTCGGCTCCGGCTCAAGGAGTTAGAAACGTGTCAGCCGGAGTGGGATCATCTCCTTATTGCGTTGCGCTGCAAGGAACGGTAAAAACAGAAAAGACAAGCAGTTAACCCGCTTGTCTGTAAAAGAGCCTAGCATGATGACTTCGATGTGTCCAGCCGGGAAAGGCTCGGAATGTCTGTTGTTAGTTGTCCATTGTCCGTTGTTTATTTATGGCAACTTGTTATCCTTTATGTCAGATTCAGGTCGATTAGCGGCAACAACCGGCAACTGACGACGGACAGTTTTTCAGCCCTTCAGCCACTGACCCGCATAGACCGCTTCGGCCTCGCCCGTCAGAAGGACTTCGTCGTCCTCTTCGCGCCAGAAGACTTCGAGCAGACCGCCGGGCATTGAGACGCGGACGCGCCTTCCCGCCCGTCCAGTCCACGCAGAAGCGACCGCCGCCGCGCATGCGCCCGTACCAGACGAGAGCGTCTCTCCCACTCCGCGCTCCCAAATCCTGACCTCGATATCTTCCGGGCCGACGATGCGCACAAATTCGACATTTGTCTTTTCCGGAAAATGCGCGTGCGGCTCGATCAAACTACCCAAGCGCCGCCAGTCCACTTGATCGAAATCCTCTACAAAGACGCAACAGTTCGGGTTGCACATTTGTAAGGCAGTAATCCGGATGGTCTCTTCGCCGCCGAGAGCAAGCGGAAAGTCGCTCACTTCTGAGAGCGGCGTGGGCGAGGCAAAAGGGATCGAGGCATTGTCAAAGACTGGGCGACCGATCTCGGCCTCGAAAAGATACCGGCCCGGACTGGGCCGCCCGCGCAAAGTATAACGTTTGATTCCGGCGCGCGTCGTCAGACGAAGCTCGGCTTCAGTCCAGAGCTTGCTCTGATAAAGATATGCGACGGCGCAGCGCGAGCCATTACCAGACATGGCCGCCTCGCTCCCATCCGCGTTAAATATCCGCAGGCGAAAATCTGCCTCGCCGCCCACGAGGCTTTCGACGACGGCCACGCCGTCTGCGCCCGCCCCGTAATGTCTGTGACAGACGCGCCGGACGAAGTCCGCAAATGGGCCGACATCTCCAAAGCGCACAAAGTCGTTTGACCAGCCCGTGCGCTTGAGTTCGCCGACCTCAAAGACTATGTAGTCGTTTCCGTAACCATGAAATTTTGCAAAGCGCATATCTTAAGAGCGTCCGGCAAAGGAAGCGAGCAGGACGGCGATACCGTCCGTGATTGTCCGCGCGTCAGAATCGCGCGGTGGATTGTTGACCATTACGGAGAAGACGAGCCGTTCTCCCGCCGCGCTCAGCAGATAGCCTGAGAGCGTCGTCGAAGTGCCGAGCGTGCCGGTTTTGGCACGCACGTTTGCTGTCGCCAGAGTGTTCTTCATCCGGTTGCGAAGCGTGCCGTCAACGCCCGCGATGGGAAGCGTTTCGCGGAAGGTCGCACCGTAACGATGGCGGTTCATATAGACGAGCAGACGAAGCGTCGTATCGGCTGTGACAAGGTTTGCTCGTGAAAGGCCAGAGCCGTCAAGCATCGCAACCTCACTCGAACTGATGCCGGCTCTACTCAAGAAATCTTTGACTGCTTTGATGCCAGCTTCTTCGCTGGATTGTTTCGTATCGGTCGCTGCCGCCTTCCCCAATGTGCGCAGAAGCAATTCGGTGTAGAGATTCTGACTGGGCTTCATGGTTTGCGCCGCAATCGTCGAGAAGGGCGGCGATTGGCGGACGGCGAGCTCAACAAGTGAAGAGACCTGGAGCGGGTTTGTTTCACGCGCACGCGCGTCAATCGTCCGCGTCCGTCCCGTCAACACAACGCCCTGTCGCTCAAGCGAGGTGCGAAGCATCGACGCGAAAAGGAGCGCGGGTTTTGAGATGGCGACGCTCGCCGTAAAGGGTCGATCATCGACGGGCATCACGCCCGAAATTTCGATTGTGTTTTCGCCGAGCGGACGGTGGACGGTCAACTGGCGAGGTGTTCCACGCGGCGCGGTCTTTGTTCGGTCAACGATTGTGACGAGCGGCGTGGGCGGGCCGACTGTGATCATGCACGGCTCGCCTGCGCGAGCGCCCGGCCTGACGCTCAGATCAACCGAGTTGTCATTTACCGTGAGCGCGCTCACCTCCGCGCCGTACCACCATTGAAGGTCATCCCATTCCCAACCGGGCGCGAGCGGCCCACCCGTCAAATAACTTTCGTCGCCAATCAAATCCCCTTCGATGCGGCGCACACCCGCAGCGACGATTTTTGCGGCCAGCTCGTCAATCGCTTTGAAGTAGTCCCTATCAGGGGGGTTCGCGCCCGCGTTAAAGCGCGTAGCAAAGGTTGGGTCGCCGCGACCGTAAACTATCAGGTCGCCGCGAATCGTCCCTGCCGCGTCGGGTCGCGCGGGCGCATAGATGGAAGTGATGAAGCGATAGTCAGGGCCAAAGTGATCGAGCGCGGCTGCTATTGTGTAGAGTTTCAGATTCGATGCGGGCTGCATCCATTTATTAGCGTCCTCTTCATAAAGAACGCGTCCCGTATCGAGCGATGCGACTTTGACGGCAATGCGTGAGGAAGCAAACGCGGGCTGACGGCTCAGGGTTTGTATGCGCGTGCGCAAATCTTCGAGCGTCTGCGGAGCGGATGTTTGAGACGCGGGCGGCGGGGTCGGGCTTGCTGCAGGAGTCGGCGTTGCGTTTGGAGTTTGGGGAGTGACGCGCGCCGTCGGAGTCGGCGTTGGAGTGACGGCGGCGGGGCGCGACTCGCCGACGCGGCGCTCGCGTTGCGTCTGCACAGCCGCCCTCATCGGAGCGGCAGACGAGAAGAGCGCAAAAATGATAATGAGAGATGAAAGACGTGCTGATAAAAATTTCTCTTTTGGCATGTAAAGCATCACTTTATCAAAGTAGCGCAGCCCTCCGCCCTGACTCTTACTCAAAACTAAAACTCAAACTGAAGATCAATCCTGCGCTCTTTTGATGTTTGTCCAGAGACAGTCTTAGATGTGCATTGAAGCAATCAATTCTTCCGTCGTGGCTGTAGCCGTGCCTAATTTGCCGACGACGATTCCGGCTGCGTGATTGGCGAGCGTCGCCGCTTCGACAAGTGATGCGCCTGAAGCAAGTGCGGCGGCCAGAGTAGCAATGACGGTATCGCCCGCACCCGTCACGTCATAGACCTCGCGTGCGGCCGTCGGCACATAGACCGGCTCGCCCTCGCCTTCAACAAGCATCATTCCCTGCTCGCCGCGCGTGATAAGAACCGAGTCGCATCTGAGGCGTTCGCGGATCAGCCGCGCGGCGCGCGCCATGCCTTCGTCCGTGTCGTCTTCGGTGTTTGTCTGACGCAGCGCCTCATGATGATTCGGCGTGACGAGCGTCGCCGGGCGATAGTGATCGAAGTTGCGAATCTTTGGATCGACGAGCGCATGCACGCCGCGCGAATGTGCAAGGCCAAGCACTTCGCCGAGTATGCGCTGCGTGATTGCGCCCTTGTCGTAATCCGAGACGACGAGCGCGTCGGCCTTAGCCAAAAGTTTTTTTAAGACTTCGATGATGCGATCTTCGACGTTTGCTTCGACGGGCGTGCGACGCTCGCGGTCAGCGCGGACGACGAGTTGATTATGCGCGATGATGCGCGTCTTGATCGTCGTCGGGCGCGCATCATCAATGATGAGCGACTCGTCCGCGTCTGATGCACCGCGCTCGCGCAGCTCCGCGCGCAGACGCTCGCCCGCCGCATCTCGTCCGACCACGCCGACAACTGCGGCACGTGCGCCCAAAGCGACAAGATTCGCCAAAACATTTGCCGCGCCGCCCAGACGCACCGACTCGCGCCTGATGTCCACAACAGGCACAGGCGCTTCCGGCGAGATGCGCGTCACGTCGCCCCACACAAACTCGTCAAGCATCACGTCGCCAAAGACGACGACGTTGCGACCGCGAATTTCTTCGACAAGTTGTGTTGCACGCTGCGTTGTTAGCTGCTTCATCCTTTTTATCGTTTGACAGCTTTACTGATAAGCGGCAACTGTTCCGAGAGCAAAATTGTTGCGACAAGCGATAAGACGGCCCCAGCAATTATGCACCACCATGCAAGGCGGCGGCCCGCCAGTGCAGTCTGCGACTTTCTAATCCGCCGCAAGGCTTCAAGCCCAATCACAAACGCGACGAGCGAGCCAAGACCGCCAGTGCTTAAAAGTGAGAACACAAAACCATATCCGAGAAGAATGCTCAACTTGATTTGCACGAGCAGTTCAGCAGACAACGCCTCCGGTCTCAAATCTCGAAAGCTCTGCGGAACGGAGTATCTCAAATCCTTCTTTTCCTCACGCGTTAATTCGCTGTCGCAGCCGATTTCACAAGCACACGCTCAATCGAATCAACGACGCGCCCGACCGGAACGCGACGGATGCATTCCGGTGCACCAAACTCCGCGCAAGCGTAACCCGGACAAGGCGCGCACGGCATCTCTTCGCGGACGACTTCGGCAGGGCTACGCGTCCAGGGCCGCCAGTGTGCAACGTTCGACGAGCCGAAGACGACGACCGACGGCGTGCCGACGGCTGATGCGATGTGGGCGATGCCGCTGTCGTTGCCGACAAACAGGCGCGCGCGCGCAAGCATGGCAGTCACTTCCGGCAGTGAGAGATCATTAAAGGCTTGCACAAGACCGCGCGAATGTTTGATGAGAGCTTCGCTTACTGGAGTTTCGTTTGGCGCGACGACGGCGAGCGTTCGCAGATTTTGCCGCGCCAGATGTTCGGCCACACGCGCAAAGTTTTCCGCCGACCAGGTCTTTGTGTCAAAGGCGGCGGCTGGATGGATCAGGGCAAACGGCTCGCCGGCTTGAATCCCAGCATGATGCAATCTTTCAGCGACGCGGGCCGATGCCTTTGAAGAGATTGGCAGACGCGTCGCCGGCCGGTCGCTGACGGGTATCCCTGTCCAACCCAAGAGCGCGAGTTGTTGTTCGGCTGAATGCGTTTTTTCCTGTCGCCAGAGTTCGGACGAAGAAGGCGCGGCGTGATTGTGCAGACGCGCGTAGCGATACGACGCATAGCCGACGCGACGGCGCGCGCCGGATGCCCAGGTCAAAAGCGTAGCCGTCGAACCGCCATGAAGATTGTACGCCGCGTCGTAGCGTTCTGCGCGCAGCGCGCGCGCAACGGAGAGCCGCGCCGATTTGCTTCCGCGCTTGACGGTGATGATGCGGTCAACGTCTTCCGAGCCTTCGAGCAGCGGCGCAACCCAATCTTCTAAAAGAACGTCGATGCGCGCGTCGGGGAGAAAGCGCCGGAGCGCGTAAAGCGAAGGGGTCGAGAGCACCGCGTCGCCGATTGAGCGCAGGCGAACGACGAGGACGCGCCGCACGTTCGCCCAATCCCAACGCGCAGGCGCAAGCGGTTGCGCTTCGGCCCGCTCAAAGCGCGGCACGACGGCGTGCGGCTCATGCTGGGTGATGAGGTTCTTCATCCTCGATAGCGGCATCCTCGACGACGAGCGAGGGAATTCCGTCGGTGACCGGATAGACGCGCGAGCATTTGAGACACTTGATTGCGCTCGCGTCCGGCTCGACTTCTACCGCGCCTTTGCAGGCCGGACAGATCACATTGAAGGTTTCAACGAAATCTTTCAGGCTCTCAAGACTACTCACGCCTTCATTCATCGCAAAGCTCTCTGACAAATAGATTTGAAGTTGATAAAGCGATGTTCACAAGACCTCAAGATTAACAGTCGCGCACAGGGTGAGCAAGAAACAGTGTGCGCCGAGAGGATATGTCTGGTGTCGATAGAAGAAAGAACAGATGACGTGGCAGGGCAGCAGACGCAACCGCTCATGACCAAAAAAGGTCTTCGGACTAAAGCGCATGCGCCGATGTTTTCCAAACTACATTTATCTACTCAGTATTTCTTATCCATTAACGCGCGCAAGGCTTTGCTCTGGCAACATTTTGCAGATTTTCTCCTTTGCTAGCGCTTCTTAAAATCTCTGTTATTATGTAGCTGCGACCATTGATGGAAGCGTGAGCGGGCGGTTTTTGCGGCGGTCGAAAGCATTTGATTCGACCAGAGCGGGAGAGTGCTTTGTCCTTAGAATTCGCGGTTGAATATCCTTGCCAGTTGCGTGCACGCTACGACGAAAAACACCTGCGCGCGTGGGGTCGTTTGAGCAGCCTGCATGCGCGTCTGACGACGGGCGAACAATCGGCCCCGTCGGTTGAAAAGCTTCGCTTTGTCGAGCGCGCGGGCGACGAGTTGGATCGTATGCTTGAAGAGATTGTGACCTGCTCGGCGTGTCCTGCGCGGCTGCCGCAGGAAGCAGCGGGCGAGGGTGAGTTGGTTGGTTGTCTCGGTCGCGTCACATATCCGATTGAAGGTCAGTTTGAAAAATTCTTGGCCGACCGCGTCCAGCTTGCGCTCGATACTATTGACGAGCAGGACTTGCCGCGTCTTTTGCGCGTGCTTATTGAACCCGATTCGCCCTTTGACGGCGAAGGCACAAAATCTTTACGCGCCGTCACCACGCCCGACGGCCTGCGTTTTTTCGAGTTGCGTCTGCCCATCCGTCTCGCACGTCAGGCCGGGCATCTGACGACCGACCATCTCTTCGACGCGCTCGCCGGATTTACCTCAAAAGACGCGGGCGAGACGACCTACACGCGCGAGTTGCCGCTTGCCGCCACGCCCGACTACTACGACTTCCTCGACATGATCCTGCGCAACGATCTCTCACAATCCGAACGCGAGCGTATCCGCACGCGCTCACGCAACTATCAACAATTCCTCCGCCTCCTCGCCGCGCTCGAACTCGCCGAAGCCCTCAACGCACGCGTCCTGCTCGATTAACGCGCGGGGCATCGCCCACCGTGTAGAGAACTCCAAAACTAATCATCTTCACGATGAGAATTTATCTTACTCGCAGTCGGGCATAAGCCGTTAGTTAGACAGCGTCTTCCGCCTCAAACGTGCGCCCAAACGGTGACTGATAAACAAGGAACAGGATGCCCCCATCAATCAGCCAAGTCAGATAAGTGAGAATGCTTACCCATGCGGTAAGTATATAAGGGCCGTAAGGTAGCAGCATCAACAATGCAATTACATAACTCAATAAGAGTAGTTTCTTAGCCCATCCCCTAAACAAGAAAAGACCGATTGAAATAATGAGCGAGAAAATCAGACCCGCCATACCAACCGCGAACTCAATCCAATGCCTAACAGTTAGCTCAACATTCTTTTGCGACTCGACATAGCTGCTTAACTCTGAAGGAAGATAATTGGTTGTTGCGAGCGACACCACAACTGCTGAAAAGCCAAGTAACCACTTAAGGATGATTAATCTTCTGAAGTTACGTCGCGTCATACTCATCGCAAAAGAGTCTGTCTAACAGTTGTCTCATTGTTGCGCCTCGTCGATTTCGCGTAGAGAGTCGAGGATGAGGCTGGTGTTGCTTGAG
>CBDUCU010000157.1:0-8056 GCA_965365725.1 uncultured bacterium
ATGCTGCCTCGCACAGAGAAGACGACGAGCCGCTCGTCGCGCCGGTCGAGGTTACGCCTTTCTTCACTGAGATTCCGCGCGTCGCTGCTTGTGGCGCTGTGGCAACGCGTTGCCCGTTGATTGCGACTGCCGCCACCGTGCCCGAATCATCAGCCGCCACGCCGTTGATTCTGACGCGCCCCCTTTGCGCTTGCACTGAACCTTTCGGCTCGACAAGACAGACGGCAGGTGCGTTTGTATCCGCGCCTGCTTTGACGGGAAAGCTTTCGATGGTGGCGACCGCGCTCGTCTGAGACGTTTGTTTGTTTGTGAGGAGCACGTAAGAGGCATAGAAGTTTTGTCCGGCGCGGTCGGTCGCGGAAATTTCGATGACGTTTTTTCCGGGGCGCAGACGGAAATGCTCCCACTTGTCGAGATTGAGCGTGACCCGGTAACCGTCCGAGGCTGCGCGCACGTCTTGAATGGGGCCGGCGGCTTCGCCGTTGACGCGCGTATGAACGGCTCCGTAGCTGATCCGGTCGGAGTAAGGCTTGAAGATGCGCAGGCTGATTGAATGAAGCTGATGCGTCGGGAGCGCAGCTTCGGGCGCAGTGATTTGCGGCACACCGAGTTCGGCAATTTCAAGCGCAAACGGTCTTCGCAAATCGCTTTCAGATGCTGGAGCGATCCTAACTCCCGTTGCATTCAACAAAGGGCTGAGCGTCAAAACTGAGACGAGCAGAGTATTGAAGGCGAGCACTCGCAGGCGTTTATGCATGATGGGATGATGATTAATGACGCTTGTTGAAGGGAGAGTCGGCTCGATAGTTTCCGCTCCTCTCTCCCTTCAACTCGCGTGCTGTGGATTATGGACGACGCGCGCCGCTCTTCTGCGTTTTGTTGCCGGGCGCGGGTGTCGGTTGCGAGGGCTGCGCGGTCGCGGGCGACGACTCGGCTGAAGCCGGGCGCGCTGCGGCGGCAGTCGATGAAGAAACACCGATGGGATCGATGCTCTTGGTCGAGACGTTGATGGCGGGCGGCGCGCTCCAGGTCATCTCGCCAGCCTCCTGCATGTAGTCATAAATGACATCCATGTTAGGCGGCAGTTGGCCCGCGTGCTCGCGTTGATAAAGCGTCACATACTCTTTGAGATAGTTGACGATCTCGCGCGTCTGCTGCGGGTCTTTATTTTCGATCAGCGCAAGCGCGCGATGAAGACGTGCTTCGGGCAACACCTGACGGCGGTCGTATTGTATGGCGCTGACAAAGGAGTTTAGCGCGCGCTGTTTTTCAGTCGTGGTGCGCGCCGTCAGCTTGAGCACTTTACCGTAGTAGAAATGCGCGAGCGGGTCGTTGCTGCGAATCTGGAGCGACTCTTCGAGGTTGCGGCGTGCCATCTGAAACATATCGTAATAGAGCGCGCGCACGCCGTTGTCGCGTTTTAGCTCGGCCATGACGGTGAGGAATTCCGAAGTGCTTCCGATGAGCTGGCCCGCGTCGAGCTTCTGTTTGATCTCGGCTGACATCTCGTTTGTCGCAAGAGCGCGCTCGGCTGCCGTCGCCCGGCCTGCTGCATCGCGCTCAAGATTGATTGTCTTGCCTGTATCTGCGGGCTTCTCCGCCGTTTGTTGCGCGCTAGCCATGACCGCGTCGATTTGTCGTTGCATGTTCAGGTTGATGGCACCGACCATGAGCTGCGTCTGTGTAGAGCCGCCCAGACCGAGCGGCCCTGTGATGCTTGTAAAGTGATCGATGCGCTCGGCGATACGTGCGACGTTTGCCATAAAGCCAAGCCCTGCGCGTCGGTCTCGCTTGGTGGCCGAATCGAGCGCCATGTAAAGCTTCGGCACCTCGCGCGGGTCGTAGCTGCGGTTGAGCATGTATCGCAACGCGTGTTGATCGGCTTCGTCCTCTTGCGACTTCTCCCAGGAGACGACGGCGTTTGGCACGGCCATTTTGACGAGCGTTGGGACGGCGAGCTGCGCGTAGAGTCCGGCGGTAACGCCGAGCATGTTGCCGGCATCGAGCATGCCGCCCGTCATCACGCCCGCGCCCACTCGCGCAATAGTGCCGATGATAGCGCGCTTCTGCTGCTGTTTCTCGTTGTAGGCTTCGAGGCCGAGCTGGACGAGCGTGTCTTCGCGCCAGTGTTCTCTTTCGCAATGCGCGACTTCGTGTCCGAGCACATAAGCCAACTGCGCTTCGTTGTCGATCTGTGCGAGAAGCCCTGACGAGACATAGATCGTACCTGTTGAGAGCGAGCGCGCTTCCGGAATCGGATTGAGCGTAATCTTAAAAGCATAGAGGCGTTGCGACTCTGGCGGGACAAGCGATTGGCCGACGCGGTTGACATAGTCTTGCGCGAGCGGATTGTCATAGAGCGCATCCGTTTGCGCCCAGTCGCCGCTTTGCCCTTTCAAGCGGTCGCCGTCACGAATGCGCAGCGTTGAAGCGGCATCGCTCGTGTTGATGCGAAAAGCATATTCGCTGTGCTCGCGTTGCTTCTGACGATAGGACTCTTCCACTTCGTCGCGGAAGTCGGCGTTTTTGTTGTAGCGCTCGATGCTAAACTGCTTGATCTTCTGATATTCGCGTTCCTGTTTGGTGGGCTTTGACTTGTCGTCCTTGGCTGTGCTGGCAGGTTTGGCCTTCTCGTCCTTTGCGGACTCCGCCCGCTTTTCTTCTTTCTTCTCTTCCTTATTCTGCGCGGCAAAGGCGACAAGCGGTGCGTTGAGAAGCAGAACAAGCGCGATTGACAATGAAAAAATCATGCGGCGTATGTGGGCATTCATGGGGAAACTCCTTCCTGGCAGGTGGATGAGGGAAACTTTCAGGTCGATGTGAGCCGCCGACCTTGGAAGCTGCTGGGCGGAGCCGTCGTCCGCCCCCTCCCAAGTCCTTGTAGAGCGCGAAAGCTATCACTCTTCAATCCTCAAATCAATTACTTTTCAATTTCGTCGCTCTACTAAAGTGTTCGTAAGCGTATTTTCCCTTGCGCGCTTTCATAATATTATCGGCTCGCAATTCACCGACGCTCTTTGAAGCGCGAATCCTCAATAGATTTGTGCCGATTGTGAAGTCAACCGTTCATAGCGAACAAACGATCTACAAATTTGCGATGGCGAGGTGCGTTTGATGCGGCGCTTTCTGCGTGAGAACAGTCTTTCGCTTGTCCTGTTTTTCTGCTTCTTCATCACATTAATCGTCGGGCAATCGGTCGCGGGCTTTCTACACTACAACGAGGAGCAGCGCGATCATCGGCAGCCGACCGTCACCTTCACAGGTTATCTGGCAACCCCGCACTTTCTCGAAGCCACGATGGAGAATTGGGAGAGTGAATTTTTTCAGATGTTTCTCTATGTGTTGCTGACGGCGTTTCTTTATCAGAAAGGCTCTTCGGAATCGAAAAAACTTGACGAGGAGGAGGCCGTTGACCGCGACCCGCGCCAATCGAAGAACAAAAAAGATGCGCCCTGGCCCGTACGCAAAGGCGGATTTGTTTTGAAGGTTTATGAAAACTCTTTGTGCCTTGCGTTTCTGTTGCTCTTTCTGTTGAGCTTTTTTCTGCACGCGGTGGGCGGCGCGCGCGAGTACAACCAGGACCAGTTGGAGCACGGCGGAGCAGAGCGCGTCACGACCTTTTCCTATATGCGAACGTCACAGTTTTGGTTTGAGTCTTTGCAGAATTGGCAGAGCGAATTTTTAGCCATCTGGGCGATGGTGGTCTTTTCAATCTGGCTCAGGCAGCGCGGCTCGCCCGAGTCGAAGCCGGTCGATGCTCCGCATAGTCAAACCGGGAGCGACTAAAGAAGCGCCGCGCAGATCAAAAAAAGCGAAGGCCCGCTCACTTCGATTGAAAGTGAGCGGGCCTTCGCTTTTCTCTTCTTGAGAGACGTGCTTTTTACTCGAACGCCTTTTTCTGACCACGTTGCTGTGCTGTGGCGGCGAGGTCGCGCGCGCGCGGCAGAAGCTCGATGGCTTTGGCGACCTGCGGGTCGTCAACGACAAGGACTTGCGAAGCCTTGACCGTGCCGTAGGCAGCCGTTGCGAGATCGTAGCGCAATTGACGCTGGACGAACTCGCGGTTTTTGTCGAGCTGCTGTTCGGTCAGTTTATAAATTTGTCCATGCTTAGCCACAAACTCCTTAAACGACTTGAACAGTTTCTCGTCAACGGCAAAATCCTTCGCCTCGACGTTGTGTTCGAAGTCGGGCATGCGCCCTACCTTAAAGCTCTCATAGCCTGCGACGCGACCGTTGACAAGCTCGCGCGCAAAGGCAAAGAGCGGATCAATCAAACGCTGCTGCGGAACCGAGATCAGACGCGGCTTGATCGCTTCGTCAGGAGCGATGCCGCCGCCGTCATAGATGGGCCGGCCACTGTCTGTGTGGCGCTCCGGCCCTTTCGGCTTCTCAGGCTCTTTCTGTTCTTCCTGCTCATCCTGGCTGCCGATGCCGCCGCGATAGATGTAATCGTAAAAGCCCGTGTTCGAGTAGTCGCGCTGAAGCAGGCGGCCCGACGGCGTGTAGTATTTCGAGGTCGTCAGCGTCAAGGCCGTTCCGTAGTCGAGCGGCATGATTGATTGGACGAGACCTTTGCCGAAGGTCGTCTCGCCGATGATGAGCGCGCGGTCGTGATCCTGCAAAGCACCGGCGACAATTTCGGAGGCTGAGGCCGTGCCGCGATTAACGAGCACGACAAGCGGCGACTGATCTGGCGTTGGGTTGCTCGATTCATACTCGCGCTGTCCGCCCGAACGACGGCTTCGGCCCTTCTGCGTCAGGATCAGTTGGCCTTCGGGCAAAAACTGTTCGGCTACTTTGACAGCCTGATCGAGTATGCCGCCGCCGTTGCCGCGCAAATCGAGAACGAGCGACGTCATCCCGCGCGCGCGCAATTTCTCCAACGCTTCGACGAATTCGTCAGCCGTCGTGTAATTAAAGCCGCGCGTCATGTCGATGTAGCCGATGCCGGGACGAATCATGTAAGAATCGGGAATGGTGGGCTGGCTGACGGCATCGCGCGTAATCTCAACCGTCTCTTTATTCCCCGTCGAAGCGCGCTCGACCGTGACCTTGACCGATGAGCCGCGAGGCCCACGCAGACGGTCGCGCACCTCGCTCGAATTCTTGCCCTGTACGGATTGTCCATCGACTTCCGTTATACGGTCGCCAAAGCGAAGCCCGGCCTTAAAAGCGGGCGTGCCCTCGAAGGTGGCGAGAATATACGTGTCGGCGCGCTCGCCGACGCGTCGGTCGCCGATGGTTGCGCCGATGCCGTAGTATTCCGAGCGCCAGTCGGCGCGCTGCTCCTCAAACTCTTTCGCATCGTAAAAGTTTGAGTGCGGGTCGAGCGAGCGCAGCATGCCGATAATCGACGACTTGAAGACGTTGTTGTAATCGATCTTCGAGCCGTCAACGTAGTTGTCTTGAATGACGGTCAGAGCCTCGGACAAATCGCCCTCGATGCCCTCGGCTGAGACCGCGCCGGGCGCAGCCGAAACCGTTCGTTCGCCGCGACGCACGCGCCCCGCGTTTGGCCCCGTCGCAGCCGAGCCTTGATCGGGGCTGCGACGCGCGGGTGTTTGTTGTTGCTGTTGCGCGATAACGAAGGTGGGTATCGAAAGCGCGAGAATGGCGAGCGACGCAAGCGCTGTGTAGATGAATCTCTTCTTCACGAGTCGAAAACCTCTTGTGCGTGAAAGACCCTGAAAAGCAGTTCAGCCGCTAATTCGTTAGCGGCGCGGCCCGAAGCTAGCCCCACGATGCGGGACAGGTCGGTGTAGTTTAATTGATGAGTTAGAAGGCGGCAAGGTTGCGTTTCAATGGGTTGACAACTTTTTACAAGACGGTGAATTGTATAAATTTGCCGAACTGTCTGCACAAAGAAGAGGCGGCGTGGAGACTCATAACGAGCCTCCACGCCGCCTCTTCTTTGTAAGACCCGGCAATCTTCTACCGACCACACAACAAGAACACATCCGCTGCCCCGGGACTAAGTTGCGCGCTTCCGGTCTTTCGCTGAATACTTAGCGGTGAGGGTTTTCGATTGCGGGGCGGAGTTGATTTAAGAATGCTGCTTCATAGCCATTAATGTAAGCATCGAAATCGGTTCCGCTTGAAGTAGTCATATCAAGCGGGAAGACACGACCCCCACGTAATTCATAACCTGTCACTATGCGGTAGGTTTCTTCCTCATTGTTTCTATTGAGGAATAGTGTGTAGCGTCGGTTTTTTTGTGGCATTCCCCATCCAGCGATAGAAAATCGGCTTATGTGGCCTGATGTATATCGAACCCTTCCGCCGGGTCGCTCTGCAATAATTGATGCGTCGGATGATAAAGGGTTTTGATTATCATTCTTGAGCACCTTAATAACGTTGACGGTAAACTCGGAGTACACCGTTGCCGCGTCACTAGTTACGAATGCCTTTGCGTCTGACACTTCTCCTATAACAACAGCGTCGCTCTCTTTTACCGGGAGCGTAGGAAATCCCTGAGGCCAGTCGTAATATGCTACTGAAATCGTAACTCCAGGGCCTATTGTGTCCTTGTACTTTCTATATTTTCTCTCTTTATTCTTTTTCTTGATGCGCTGGGATGGTTCTAAGAGTTCGAGTGCCTCCGCTTCAGCAATAGGAAACTGATTCTCATCTACTGTTTTTTGTTCTTGGTGTGAAGATGTTTTAGTAGTCTGTCCGCTTAACCTGACAATAGTAAAAGACCCCGTAAGTAGAACAGACAGTAGCAAAATGCTCTTTAAGTTCTTGTGCATAAGTTTAAAACTCCTGACTACTAAATTTAATGAGCGTGAGATTGAAGGAATCTTGTGAGGATTCTGTCCGAATGACATTTGGAAACATTCGCGCTTATACGCTCGTTGCTAATAGCCGTCAATCAAATTTATTGCATATCAAACTGAGTGAGAGTGCGGCAAGGTTGCGTTTCGAGGGGGTGACATTTTTTTACAAACCATCCGACTCACACTTTTTTGCCTGAGCGAAAATCGCATTAAGCACTACTTCCCCGCTTCTTCAAACGAGCTTGCGATTGCTCTTTCACGCCCTTAGAATGAGCTTGATTTTAACGAACAAACCGGTGCGTCAGACCGTAAAAATGGGCGGTTGAATTTTCAATGCGTGTTCCGGCTGGAACACGCGCTAGAGGAGGTCAAGAAAGTAAAGTAATGAGCAGCCCTTACGACCCAAAACAGCCCGCCGGCCCGACCGATTCTCTGGTCGATGATTTAATCATCCGCGACGAAGAAGAAGAGGCGGAGGCGAGAAACTCCGAGCGCGTCTCATCCTCCGTGCGCGAGACGCTTCATCGGATTCCCGAATCGCTCTCGTCCATCGGGCGCGACATCAGCCGCACAATCGAGCGCGCCATCTCTGCAAAGGACGATTACGTCGTCGCCGTCAAGGTCTCGCACGAAGCCCAAGACAAGCTCGACCAGCTTGTCGCCGCCGGAGTCTTTCGCAGCCGCGCCGAAGCCGCCGCCTTTCTGATCGATGAAGGCATCAAAGCGCAGGAGCCGCTCTTTGACCGCGTCGCGCAGAAACTCTCAGAGATCGAGCGCCTGCGCGCCGAGCTGCGCGGCATGGTCAGCAGAACAGAGTAAAAACTTTTGTCCGTAGTCAGTCGTCCGTTGTCAGTTGTTAAGGAGCGCGCTAATCAACAACTGACTGCGGACGACTTTTTGGAGATCACACTTGTCAGCAACAACAATCACTGCGCCGACTATTTCAATCGAACAATTCACGCTCGCCAACGGTCTGCGCGTCGTCTTGAGCGAAGACCACACTGTGCCGGTCGTCTCGGTTTCGGTCTATTACGACGTGGGTTCGAGAAACGAGCGCGAGGGACGGACGGGTTTTGCGCATCTGTTTGAGCATATGATGTTTCAAGGGTCGGAGAACGTGCCGAAGGCCGGGCATTTCCAATACATCTTTAATAACGGCGGCACGATGAACGGCACGACCTCGACCGAGCGCACAAACTATTTTGAGACTCTTCCGGCCAATCAGCTGCCGCTTGCTTTGTGGCTCGAATCCGACCGCATGCGCTCGCTCAAAGTCAC
>CBDUCU010000158.1:0-8055 GCA_965365725.1 uncultured bacterium
TCACCGTCGCTCTCAACGGCGACGGCGGCGACGAAGCCTTCGCCGGTTATGAAAGATATGCGGCGATGCGTCTGGCCGAGAACTACCGGCGCGTGCCGGGTCTTTTGCGCGCGGGCGTGATCGATCCGGCCATCGGTCTGATACCTGCGTCGGAGCGTCGCGGCAGCCCCGTGCGTAAAGCGCAGCGCTTTATCCGCGCCGCTTCGCTCCCGCCAGTCGAGCGGTACATGCGCTGGATTTCGGTCTTTGACGACGAAGCCAAACGCGCTCTCTATTCCGACGAATTTTTTTCGGAGATGCACGCGCAAAAAGCGGCTGACTTTCTCTCGCCCTGGTTTGCGCGCGCCAACGGTGCAGGCGTGGTTGACGCGGCGCTTTTGGCCGACACGATGACCTATCTGCCAAACGATCTGCTCGTCAAAGTAGATATTGCGAGCATGGCCGTCTCTTTGGAAGCGCGCTCGCCCTTTCTCGATCATCACGTCATCGAGTTTGCCGCCTCGCTTCCAGAGCATTTGAAACTGCGCGGTCGGACGACCAAATACCTCTTAAAGAAGGTGCTCAAAAAGCTTCTGCCCGAAGAGAATCTGACGCGCAGCAAAATGGGCTTCGGCGTGCCGGTCGGCCACTGGTTTCGCGGCTCGATGCAAAACTTTCTGCGAGACGCGCTGCTCTCGGAAAAACATCTCGCGCGCGGCTTCTTCCGTCCCGACGCGGTGCGCCGCATGGTTGACGACCACACCGCAGGCCGTAAGGATTCCACGCATCAGCTATGGACTCTCTTGATGCTCGAACTATGGTTTCAGAGATTTATTGATTGAGCTTTTAGCTGTTAGCTTTTAGCTGTTAGCCAGCAGAAGTTGGGCGGTTGTTTACGTCCCGTAAATTTTTGTTTGGCTAAAAGCTAATAGCTAACGGCTAACGGCTTCCCGGAGGGAAACGAATGAAAGGTGTCGTACTGGCAGGCGGTCTGGGGACGCGGCTGAGGCCGCTGACGGCTGTGACGAATAAACACTTGCTCCCCGTCTATGACAAGCCGATGATCTATTACCCGATTCAGACGCTTATCAACGCGGGGATCAGAGACATCATGATCGTCACAGGCGGCAACTCCGCCGGCGACTTTCTCAAGCTCTTAAAAAACGGTAAAGACTTCGGCCTCAAACATATCAACTACACGTATCAGGAGGGCGAAGGCGGGATTGCCGATGCCTTGCGTCTGTGCGAAGACTTCTGCGACGGCGAGCCAATCTGCGTCGTGCTCGGAGACAATATCATCGAGGGCAACATACGCGATGCCGCGCGAGCCTACCGGCATCAGGGCGGCGGCGCAAAGATTCTTCTTAAAAAAGTGACCGACCCGCAACGCTTCGGCGTGCCCGAATTAGAGGGGCGCACCGTCCTGCGCATTGAGGAAAAGCCCAAAGAGCCGAAGTCCGAATACGCCGTCATCGGCATCTACATGTACGACGCTGAAGTCTTTGAAATCATCAAGACCTTGAAGCCTTCCGGTCGCGGCGAGCTTGAGATTACCGACGTCAACAACGCCTATATCGAGCGCGGTGAGATGACCTGGGACGAGCTTGCAGGCTGGTGGACGGATGCGGGCACGTTCGAGAGCCTTTTGCACGCGTCGAAGCTCGTCGCAGAGACGGGCGCAAACAAGATGGAGATGAGCGGCGGCGCGGCGGGCGCCGCAGCAGGAGGGCGCACGAGTGTCGGCCTCGAAGTCTGAGCGCATAGAGCGCAAATTCAAACGCGGCGCAATTGCGGGCGTCGTCGTCCGCGACCTCAAAAAATTTGTTGACGAGCGCGGCTGGCTGGCAGAGCTTTTTCGTCACGACGAGCTAGCGGAAGAGTTCTACCCGCGCATGGCCTATACGTCTGTGTCGATGCCGGGCGTGCAGCGCGGCCCGCACGAGCATGTCGATCAGGCAGACCTCTTCTGCTTTATCGGCCCGTCGAACTTCAAGCTGCGTCTGTGGGACAACCGCGAAGCGTCGGAGACTTTCGGCAACGTGATGACTGTCTTTGTCGGCGAAGACAATCCCAAATCCGTTCTTGTCCCGCTCGGAGTCGTCCACGCTTACCGAAACGTCGGCCATCTGCCGGGCGTGGTCATCAATTGCCCCAATCGTCTCTTTATGGGCGAGGGCCGCCGCGACCCCATCGACGAGATTCGCCACGAAGACGACCCCGAAACCATCTTTCAAATGGAAGACTGAGATAAGCGGTCAGCCATCAGCCAAACGTGTCTATTGTCCGTAGTCAGTTGTCCGTCGCTTTGTGTTTGGCTGTTTGTCGCTCGCTTTGAATCATTCGAGATACGTTGCAGGAGCAACTGACTACGGACAACTGACAAAAAAGCTGAAAGCCAACAGCCCACAATGAAGATTGTTCGCATCATCGCGCGCTTAAACGTCGGCGGGCCGGCGCGACACGTTGCTTGGTTGACGAGCGAATTTAGAAGCGCAGGCTACGAGTCGGTGCTGGTGGCGGGCGTGGTGCCGCCGGGCGAAGAGGACATGAGTTACTTCGCCGAAGGGCTGGGTGTCGATGTCGTCCGCATCGCGGAGATGAGCCGCGAGATCTCTTTGAAGGACGCTTTGACGGTCTGGAAGTTGTTTCAACTTTTGCGGCGCGAGCGGCCCGACGTTGTGCATACACATACGGCCAAGGCCGGAACGGTCGGACGCACGGCTGCCTTGCTCTATCGTTGGGCGACACCGTCGGCGCTTGTCGGAAAGCCGCGAAGGGTCAGCGTCGTTCACACGTATCACGGCCATATCTTTCACAGCTACTACGGCGCGACAAAGACAAAAGTCTTTCTGACCATTGAGCGTGTCCTGGCTCGTCTTGCGACCGACCGCATCGTCGTCATCAGCCCGCAGCAGTTCGAAGAGATTCACGAAAAATTCGGCGTGGGCCGCAGACGACAGTTTGCGGTCGTGCCGCTCGGATTAGACCTCAGCGCCTTTGAAGATTGGGCCGAGCGCCGTCACGTCCTGCGCGAGGCGCTCGAAGCCGACGAGCATCAAGTTTTAGTCGGCATCGTCGGTCGTCTAACCGAAGTCAAAAATCACGAGTTGTTTCTGGCGGCGGCGGCGCGCTACATCGAGTTGCGGCGCGAAGGGCGCACAAACGCTCGTCGTCGCGTCCGTTTTCTCGTGATCGGCGACGGACACCTGCGAGAAGAACTTGAAGCGCGCGCGGAGGATTTGGGGCTTGGTCATGATGTAATATTCCTCGGTTCGCGCGACGACCCCGAAATGTTCTATCCAGCGCTCGACGTTGTTGCGCTGACATCTTTGAACGAGGGCACGCCGCTTACGCTTATCGAAGCGATGGCGAACGCGCGACCCGTGATTGCGACGGGGGTGGGCGGCGTGGTTGATCTGCTGGGCGGGCGCGTCGAAGCCATGCTCAGAAGGCATCATGCGTGGCACGTTTGCGAGCGCGGCGTGCAGGTGCAGCCCCGTAATGCAGAGGGCTTTGCCGAGGGGCTTGCGCACCTGATTGAAGGCGAGCACCTGCGCGAACAGTTGGGCGCGCGCGGGCGCGCGTTTGTCGAGCAGAACTACTCGAAAGAGCGTCTGGTTTCAGACCTCGTCAAGCTTTACGAAGAGATGCTCGGCGCGGGACGGCTCGCGCACAATAAGACTGAGAACGTATCTGCTGAAGATGTCTCGCGCGCACGACGGCGCGCCTAAAAAGGGAGTGAAAAACTTTTGCGAGTATTGATTACGGGCGGGGCCGGTTTTATCGGCTCACATCTGACTGACGCTTATATCGAGCGCGGCGACGAGGTCTTTTGCATCGACGATCTCTCGACCGGCTCGTTTGAAAATATCGCGCACCTCAAAAATCATCCGCGCTATCACTACACTATCGACAGCGTGCATAAACCGTCGGTCGTCGCCGAATTCGTCGATCAATGCGACGTGGTCTTTCATCTGGCGGCTGCCGTCGGCGTAAAACTTATTGTCGAAAGTCCTGTCCGCACCATCGAGACAAACGTCCATTGCACGGAGGTCGTGCTGGCGCAGGCGGCAAAGAAGCGTAAAAAAGTTCTGGTCGCTTCGACCTCTGAAGTTTATGGGCTGTCGAACGACGTGCCCTTCCGCGAGGACGGCAACCTTGTCATGGGCGCGACCGTCAAGGGGCGATGGTCTTACGCCTGCTCAAAAGCCATCGACGAGTTTCTCGCGCTGGCCTACTGGCGCGAAAAGAAACTGCCGACGGTCGTCGTCCGTCTCTTCAACACTGTCGGCCCGCGACAGACGGGGCAGTACGGCATGGTCATCCCGACATTCGTCAAACAGGCTCTCGCCGGAAAACCGATCACGGTTTATGGCGACGGACGACAGACGCGCTGTTTTGGCTATGTGGGCGACGTGGTAGGCGCGCTCGTCAAGCTGATGGACGCGGAGGACTCGGTCGGCGAAGTCTTTAACATCGGGTCAAACGAAGAGGTCTCGATTCTGCAGCTCGCCGAGCGCGTCAAGGACCTGACGGGCTCGAAGTCCGAGATTGTTTTCGTCCCCTACGACGAAGCCTACGAAGAGGGTTTTGAGGACATGCCGCGCCGCGTCCCCGACATCTCAAAAATCGCGCGCGCGGTTGGTTTCCATCCGACTATCAAACTTGACGGCATCCTGCAATCCGTCATCGATTATCATCGCGGCAAACACACGACGGCAGGCGGGTAGGCGTAAACACGTTTGCCCGCGCTTTCATATCGGCAAAGAAGTTAGGGCGCGCTTTATCAAAGCGATTGGGATAATAAGCAACTCGTATAACCTTACTTCTCTCAGCCAAGTACACCCGCCCTTTGAGTTGCTCTATTGACGACAAGAACAATTTGTGAATACTATAGTTAGCACGTAAAATGATTATGGTTGTACCTATCAACTCGCCATTTCGTTATGCTGGTGGCAAATTTTATGCTCGCAATTTGATCTTAGGGCATATCCCTCAACATTCGTGTTATGTCGAGCCTTTTGCAGGTGGGGCTTCTATATTTTTTGCAAAACCGAAGGTAGAGAATAATTGGCTAAATGATATTGATGAAGCATTGATAAATACATATTTATTTATTCGTGACAATCCAGAAGAGTTGATTGAATTTTTAGCGGGTGAGCAGGCGACTAAAGAAAGACATGCGTACTACAAAAACGAATTTACTCCACAGAGCAAACTGGAAGAGGCCGCTCGATGGTTCTACCTTAATCGAACCTCATATTCAGGTATTATGAAATCACAGAATTGCTTTTGGGGATATGGTGATAAGTACAGTATGCGTCCAGAGAATTGGCCTAGAAATATTCGTAGGACTTCCGAAAAACTTCAAGACGTTAAAATCAGCAGTTCAGATTTTGAAGCCGTTATAAAAGCTGTGCCTGATAGAGCTTTTCTGTTTATTGATCCTCCTTACTTCAATGCCGACCAAGACAAGTTTTACACACACTCTTTCTCTAAAGATGATCATTACAGATTATCCCGCATTCTTAAAGAACATAGTGCCAGATTAAAATTTCTTCTAACTTACGACAATAGCCCTGAGGTTAGAGAGTTATATGATTGGGCGACGGAGATGCATGATAAAGAGTGGAACTACACTATAAATAGAACAGACGACCAGAAAAACGGCCAGAAAAAAGAGAATAATTTTAAGGGAGCGCGGTATAAGGGGAAAGAGCTTTTTATTGTTAACTACATCTCAAGCGTTTTAGAGCAGCGTTATGGCACACAACTAGAGATGGCATTCTAAGAATCTCCTATCAAACTCTCGAACAACGGGAGTGTATTATCAATCTCCACCCATTGATTTGTGGGAACAAGTATTGTGTTTGATTCTTCATCCCTAACCTCACCAAAATTTATTAGGGGATAGTTTGGAATGAAACCGCAATCAGTTTTATGTTTACACGCGCGCTTGATGCAGACGATGCCGCTCTCACTCGATACGGCTAAATCCACAGAGCGCGCGACATATACTTTGTTATAAACAAAGGTCTGTAAATCAATGTCGGCTGGCGGCCTAAGCTTGCGTAAGAACTCTTCACCCACAGTGCTTGGCTTGAAAACGTATGCCATTGTTTCCTGATCTGTTTCGTAGAATGCATTAGCCAGAGAGGTAACGACAACGTCGAAGTGACTAGCTCTATACTGATCGCTATGAGCGAGGAACGATTCACGTGTTATGCCTAGCATTTTAGCGCCGGCTTTTACTTTCGATGGGGTTTTAGTTGTACGCGAACGCATGCATTTAACGGGAATAACGTATTGCCCCTTAGAAATCCTAAATCCACCTTTGCCGGCAAGCTTACATTCAACGCTAATGACGCGCTCTGTTCGGTTATGAAGAACTTTTACATCAACATCGTGGCTTCCGGTTTGGGCGTTGAGAATGGGTTTGCTGACCGTCCATTCATCTTTGGGAAGGATGCGGCTAAGGCGTAGAGATACTGAAAACTCGAAAGCCTTGCCTCTAATCATCGGAGCGACCTTCGGGTCTGTGAGTATATTGTAGAGGTCGCGTGTTTCAATATTTAGCTCGCGGCAATAGCGTCGCATGTCTTCAACCCATGCGTCTTGTGAAATTGGGCTATTCAATTAACGGTCAGTTCCCTTCAAAAGAGTTCCAACATCTACCTCAAGCGCCTTAGCAATCTTTTCAATGTTAGTCAGGGTGATGTTCTTTTCAGCACGTTCAATCATTCCGATATAGGTTCTATGTACGCCAGCTTTTTCAGCCAGCATTTCTTGAGAAAGCTCTTGTTTAAGCCTTTCTTCTCTTACTCTTTCACCAAATTTTTGAAGTATTTTCGTTCTCATACATCAGGAATTGGATGTTAAGTAGGTGAATACTAAAGTTCTACATACTATGATTAGCAATGCGTTGCTCATTGAAGCATATGGAATAAGCCTGATGTTGGTTGCGAGATAGCCGCCCCGCTTGATTTATCACGCCGCATCGAATAGCTTTTCACTTCGCTTTCCGTCAGCACGAAAGTTCACATCACAAATTCCCAAAGGGTCATGCTCCTCAGCACCGAACAGTTGATTGCCGTCGCGTCGGCTTTTGTCCTCTCGCTTGTGTTGACACCGCTTGTGCGTGCAGTGGCGCGCCGTCGCGGGATGGTCGCGCAGCCAAAGGCTGATCGTTGGCATAAAAAACCGACGGCGATGCTCGGCGGCCTCGCAATCTTTTTGACGGTCGCTATTGCTTACCTTGTTTTTGTGCCGCAAACGCCGCAGACCCTGACGGTGATGACGGCCAGCTCCTTTCTCTTTCTCGTCGGATTGGTTGACGACATCCTTCATATCAAACCGTATCAAAAGCTGATCGGACAGATGATGGGCGCGGCGCTCGTCATCTATTTCGGCGCAGAGACTTCCGGCCTTGGCGGTCTGACGCTTCCCTGGACTTCATCCGTCCCGGTCAACATGGCGATCACGATCTTCTGGCTGATCGGAATCACGAACGCCGTCAACCTGCTTGACAATATGGACGGGCTGGCCGCAGGGATTGCCGCCATCGCATCGGTCTTTCTCGCCTTCAATTTCGCCGCCAACGGGCAGATGACCGAGGCGCTCGTGCTCGCCATCTTTACCGCCGCGCTCGTCGGGTTTCTGGTCTATAACTCAAATCCCGCGTCGATTTTTATGGGCGACTGCGGGTCGCTCTTTATCGGTTTCTTTCTCGCCGCGACTTCGCTTTTGAGCGCGGCGGGCGGGCGTTCGCGCTCGTTTCTGCCTGTTTTGGCCGTACCCGTGCTGACGCTCTTTATCCCGATCTTTGATACGACCTTTGTCACGCTCATACGCAAACTGTCGGGGCGCGCCGCTTCGCAGGGCGGGCGCGATCACACGTCGCACCGGCTGGTCGCGCTGGGGATGTCCGAGCGCAGGGCCGTCTGGATGCTCTACGGATTTGCCGCCGCTTCGGGCCTGCTTGCGCTCTTTGTCCGCGAACGCGACCTGGACGTGAGTCTTGCGGCGATACTTGGTTTTACCGTTGTGCTGACGCTGGTCGGGGTGTATCTGGCGGGC